>JAKBCJ010000057.1 GCA_021807975.1 Pseudomonadota bacterium
GACCTGGAGGTCTTCGAGCGGTGCGGTGCATGTTGACGGACCCTACGGGCAAATATACCCGGCCCCTGATGGCGACTTGAAGCACCCCACGGATTCAGGGAACGCATGGCGCGGCAACCACAGCACGATCTCCGGCAGGAAGATGGTGAAGGCGATCGCGGCGAAGAAGATCAGGTAAATCGGCAAACTCGCCCGAAGCGCGGATGAGAACCGAACATCCAGAAACTTCGATGCCATCAGCAGCGCCAGACCGTACGGCGGAGTGATCAGGCCGAATGCCAGAGTAACGATCAGCACGACGCCCATATGGACGGGGTTGATGCTGGCTTGATCGGTCAGCGCGTTCACCACCGGCATAAAGATGATGATCGCCGGCACCGGCTCGATAAAATCGCCCACGATCACGAACACAATCACCAGCGCGAACATGGTCAGTGCCGCGTTGTCCCCGGCGAAGGCGCCGATCCAGCCGGCCACCACGATCGGACCGCGCAGATACGCGAGCATCCAGCCGAACGCGGTGGCGGCGGCGATGGTGATCAGCGGCAGGGAATAGATCAGGCCGGCCTGCATGAAATCATGCGGCACGTTCTTCAGGTGCCCCGGATTCAGGAACGGGATCACCACCAGCAGGATATAGGCGATGGCGATCACCCCGGCCTCGGTGGGGGTGAACCAGCCGGTCAGGATGCCGCCCAGCAAGATGACCGGGATCATCATCGGCAGGGATGCCGACCGTCCGGCGGCGGCCAACTGGCGGAAGGTCGCGCGCGGGCGCTGAAAGCCGCGCGGGCCGAAGAAATAGCAGTAGATCATCAGGCCGAAACCGATGAACAGGCCGGGCGCGATGCCGCCCAGGAACAGCCCGGCGATGGAGACGTTGCCGATGGCGCCGTAAACCACGGCCATGATCGACGGCGGCACCAGCGCGGCGATCGTCGATGCGGCGGCGATCAGCGCGGCGGTGAATTCGGGGCGATAGCCCTCGCGTGCCATCGGTTTGGCCATGGTGCGCGACAGCACCGCGACGTCGGCGGACGACGACCCGGACATGCCGGAGAAGAACATCGAAAACACCGTCGTCACCTGCGCCAGGCCGCCGCGTACATGCCCAACCAGGGCCTGCGACAGTTCCGCGATGCGAATGACGACGTTGGCGGAGGTCATCAGCTCCCCGACCAGCAGGAAGAATGGAATCGCCATCAGGGCTTCGGAATCCATTCCGTTGAACAACTGAGCCATCATCGATTGCAGGCTGATCGGCGTGAACGCGGTGCCCACCAACACGCCGGCGATCAGCGCGAAGGCCACCGGGACGCCAAGGTACCCCAGTGTCAGAAACAGCGCGGTCATACAACCGAGCAGAATGGCGTTGGATGTCATCAAAGGCCGGTGTCCCGGACGATACCGTCGCCGACAGGGGCGGTGAAGCCGTTACGCAGGCCGTTGACGATCTGCTCCAGTGAGAACAGCGCGACCAGCGCGCCGCAGAGCGGGATTCCGGTGTAGAGATAGGTCATCGGCAGCATCGACGGCATGCGGAAACTTCCAAGGCCGGTGATCATATTTTGCCAACCGAACCAGACCATGGCCAAGCCGACAAGGAGTACGACGGCGCGGTTGAAGACCTCGAAGAAGCGCCTGGGTGCGCCGGACATTTTCTCGGTCAGGGCCGACAGGTACAGGTGATCGTTACGACGGGTTGCAGCCGAAGCACCGATGAACACGCCATAGATGAAGAAGGTCGAAGTGACCTCTTGCAGCCATAGCAGCGCGTGGCCGGCTTCCCGCGTTACAACGTCGATCAGGGTGGAAATGGTGAAGACCGCGAGACAAACGCCGCACAGGATCATCAGCCATTTTTCAAGCACATCGAAGGCGGACCACTTCAGATGGCGGTCCGTTTCCAGAACGATCGGCGCCGTCACTGGACGGAGCGGCAGATTTCGAGGATTTTCGTCGCATGCGGACCAAGCCCAGCGGCGATCTTATCCTGTAACGGCTTGGCGTCCGCGATAAAGCCCGACTTGTCCACGTCGCCGACGAACTTCACGCCGAGTTTTTGCAGTTTGGCGCGGGATTTGTGCTCCAGGGCGATCGCCATGGCCGGTTCCTTCGTGGCTACCTCGGTGGCGGCCGTCTCTACCCAGCCCTTCTGTTCGGCGGTCAGCGAATTCCATAGTTTTCCACTGACCCAAAGCAGCGCGTTATTCGCCTCATGTTCAGTCATCGACATGACCGGGGCGACTTCGTAGTGCTTGTTGGTGTCATAGACGTTGATGCCGTTCTCCGCCATGTCCACCACGCCCGTCTGCAAACTGGTATAGACACTGCCGAATGGCATGTGCACCGTCTGGGCACCGTACGCAGGGAACATCGCATCCTCGGTCGGCGTCGCCTGCACGCGGATTTTCAGATTCTTCACGTCGGCGACCGAATGAATCTCTTTCTTGCCGTACAGGTCACGCAGTCCCAGCGTCAGCGGCACCAGGAAATGGGCATCCTTCACGGTGGCCGCGAACAGCTCCCGCAGCGCCGCCGCCAGCCTTGGGTCGGCGATGGCGCGCACCAGATGGTCTTCCGAGGTAAACAGATAATGGATCGACAGAACACCGGATTCCGGCGACACGGTCGCGGCGTTAGCCGAGGAACTGAAGATGAAATCGATGTCCCCGGTGCGGATTTTTTGCAGCATCTGCGGTTCCTGGCCCAACTGCGCGCCGGGGAACTGGTCGATGACGATTGTCCCGTTGCTGAGTTCGGCCAGCTTGGCGGCGAACAGATCGGCACCCACGCCGTATCCCGTGGTGTGCGGCTGATCGTAACCCAGGCTGTAGTGCTTAACGTCGGCCGCCCGGACCGGGGCGGCAAACCCGGCCGCTGCGGCGGCGCACAGAAGGGCGGTCCGAATCCGGCCTGCCAGCATGATATCTCTCCCCAAGGGTTTGCCCGCTTCCCGCTGGCAATTACCGGCATGTAACATAAGGGGACACAGCGCCGCCGTCCATGTGCGGCCCCGCCGCTCACGGATTCACGCCGCTCGAAATCTGTTCTAAGTTGCCGCCAACCAAACGGGGGAACCATCCATGACGCAGGCCGAACCGGTGACCGGCGCTGAATTTCTGGCGCGCAGCCTGGCCGCCAATGGCACCAGCCATGTTTTCTTCATCGACGCTGTCCTGCGCCGCACCCTGATCGAGCTAGGCACACTGGGCGTGCAGCGCATTCTGGGCCACAGCGAAAAGGCCGTCGCCTATATGGCCGACGGCTACGCTCGGATTGCCGGGAAGCCGGGCGTGTGCTTCGCACAGTCGGTCGGCGCCGCGAACCTGGCGTCCGGGTTGCAGGACGCCTATCTGGGACGCACCCCGGTCATTGCGATGACGGGGCATAAGCAGCCGTCGATGCAACACCGGAATGCGTACCAGGAATTGCCGCACGCCCCCATGTTCGCCCCGGTCACCAAGTTCTCCGCCCGCGTCGATCAGGCCGCCGATCTCCCGCGCCTGATGCGTCAGGCTTGGCGGGAAGCGATGACAGGCACCCCGCGCCCGGCGCATCTGGACCTGAACGGACTGATGGGCGAAGTGATCGAAACCGGAACGGTGCATGAAGCGCCGATCGCCGACCCGGCGTTCCGGATGACCTTGCCGCCGCACCGCCCGGTCGCCGATTCGCGTGAGATTGAGCGAGCCGCGGACCGCATACGTGCGGCGAAAAAAGTGGTCATCGTCGCTGGCGAAGGCGCCACGGCCTCAGGCGCCGGGCCGGAACTGCTGGCGCTGGCGGAGCTGATCGCCGCCCCGGTCGCCACCTCCCTGGGCGCCAGGGGGATCGTGCCGACGCGGCACCGGCTGGCCGTCGGCTGCGCCGGCAACTATGCCGCGCCGCCCACAAACCGGATCGTACATGCGGCGGAGCTGGTGGTTTTCGTCGGGTGCGAAACCGGCGATCAGGTAACGCACGCATGGCGCATCCCGGCGATCGATACGGCGTGCGTGCAGATCGACCTCGATCCCACCGATATCGGCCGGTCCTATCCCAATACGCTGGGGGTGATGGGCGATCCCAAAGCGACGCTGGCCGCGCTGATGGCCGCACTGGGCAAGCCGGAGCGCGACACCGCGTTCGCGGATTGGGCCGAGGGCATCATGCGGGCGTGGCGGCAGTCCCGGACGGCGGCGTTGGCAAGTGCGGCATCGCCAATCTGGCCGGACCGGCTGTGCGCCGAGATTACCGCCGCCCTGCCCGCCGATGGAATCCTGGTGGCCGATACCGGCTATTCCAGCATCTGGACCAGTTCGCTGATCGAACTGAACGGTCAGGGACAAACCTATCTGCGCGCCGCCGGCTCCTTGGGCTGGTCGTTCCCGGCGGCGTTGGGGGCGAAATGCGCGGCGCCGCATCGGAAGGTGATCTGCTGGTCAGGCGACGGCGCGCTGTATTACCACCTCGCCGAACTCGAAACCGCTCGGCGTCGGGGCATCGCGGTCGTGCTCGTGGTCAACAACAACTCCGGCTTCGGCCAGGGTTGGCCCAACATCCAGCGCCAGCAGGGCAACACACCCGGCGACGTGAAGGAGCTGGTGCGCTTCGGGCCGACCAATTTCGCCGACGTCGCCAAGGTCTTCGGACTGCGGGGCATTCGGGTGGAAGACCCGTCGCAAATCGGGCCGGCGCTGCGGGATGCGCTGGCCTCGGACGAAACCGTGGTGGTGGATGTGGCCACCGATATCGATTGCCGGGCACCAGAGCCCTGGCTGCCGGAAGGAGTGTAAAATGGCGGAAGTCGCGGTTGTCGGTGCGGGCCTGATGGGGCACGCGCTGGCGTTGGTTTTCGCTTTGGGCGGGCATCAGGTTCGCCTGACTGACAACAACCCGGAAACCCTGGAACGCGCACCGGGCCTGATGGCCACCGCGCTGGCGACCCTGTCGCAGGCCGGGGAGGCCGACGGAACCTGGAACCGTCAGCGCCTGTCGGCTGCCGTGCGCTGCGTGCCGTCGCTGGCGGATACGGTGAAGGGCGCCGAACTGGTGGTAGAGGCCGTGGTGGAACGGCCCGACGTGAAACGGGCGGTTTACGAGCAGCTTCTGGCGCTGATGGAACCGGATGCGATCCTGGCCAGCAATACCTCCAACCTCGATATCTTCCCACTGGTGCCGGAAGGGTTGAAGGCGCGGACGATCATCGCGCACTGGTACACGCCGCCATATTTGTGCGATCTGGTGGATCTGTGCCCCGGGCCGGGAACCAAACCGGGTGTGGTGGAGCATGTGCGCGACATCGTTGCCGCCATGGGCAAGGCGCCGGTCGTGTTCAAGCAGATGGTGCAGGGCTACGTCGCCAACCGCCTGCAAGCGGCCATGCAGCTAGAGGTTTACCGTCTGCTGGACGAGGGTCTGGTGACCCCCAAGGACATCGACGATTCGGTGCTGCACGGGCTGGCGCTGCGGATTCCGATCCTGGGCATCATGGCGAAGGCTGACTTCACCGGGCTGTTGCTGATGCAGCAGGGAATGAAAAACCGCAGCTACACGCCCCCCGTCCCGCGCGAAAAAAGCGAGACGCTGGACAAACTGATCGAGGAAGGCCGCACCGGCGTCATGGCCGGCAAAGGCTATTTCGACTGGGGCGACCGCTCCCCGGAGGAGTTGTTCCAGGAACGGGACCGTAAACTTCTGGCGCTGAAACAGGCATTACGGGCAATCGGCCCGATGGAGGGCAAATGATTACCTACGACCTGAAGGGCAAGACGGCGCTGGTAACCGGCGGCGCGTCCGGTATCGGCTTCGCCACGGCGAAGATGCTGGCCGGCTTCGGCTGCACCGTCGCGATCAACTTCCTGGCCGACGACCCGCGCGGTCCGGAAGCCGTGGACAAGATCAACGATGCCGGCGGCAAGGCGATCATGGCACCCGGCAGCGTGGGCGACGCGGTTGATTGCGTGGCGATGGTGAACAAGGCGGTGGCTGATCTGGGCCGGCTGGACCTGCTGTTCGCCAATGCCGGCACACCCGGCACCAGCCGCAGGATCGCCCCGCCTGAACTCGATATGATCACCGAGGATCTGTGGCAGACCCTGTTGCAGGTCAACCTGCTGGGGGTATTCCGCTGCGCCAAGACCGCCGCCCCCGCCCTGAAAGCGGCCAACGGCGCGATCGTCAGCACCGCCTCGATCGCGGGGCTAGGCCGGGCGGGCAGCAGCCTAGCCTATGGCGCCACCAAGGCCGGCGTGGTCAGCCTGACGCAGAACCTTGCCCGGGCACTGGCCCCCGAGGTACGGGTCAATGCGATCGCACCCGGCGCGGTGGACAGTTCCTGGATGGTGAACTGGACCAACGAGGAACGGCAACAGTCGATCGAACGGGCGCTGCTGAAGCGGCGATGCCAGCCGGAAGACCTCGCCGAGGTCGTGCTGTTCCTGGGCTTCGGCGCCGCCATGGTCACCGGCCAGACGATCACGGTGGATGGCGGGCTGACGCTTTAAGGATACCGAACCAAATCGACGCAAGGGCGGAGGAGATTGTCATGACGGAGCCGCCTCGCAGGGCTTGAACAAGAGGGGCGGCGACTCGCGGTACGTTCAGCCCGCCGCACACCTGCGCCCCAAAAGCAGCGAACCACTCACCTGATCGGTTCGTTGTTGCATCTTCCCGCCCGTGCGTTCGATATAAGGACCATCGTCACCGAGGCCCCATGCCGCGCATCGCCCTCCGTCTTCTCCCGCTGATCTGCCTCGCGCTCGCCGCATGCGGCAGCGGGGCGGCGAGCAATGGCGCACGCATCGGCGATTCCGGCCGGGCCGCCCCTGTGGAGTGCGCCCCGTTCGCCCGAGCGCTGACCGGTGTGAACCTGTCCGGCGACGCGGCCGACTGGTGGTGGGAAGCCCGTGACCGCTACGCCCGGTCACGCACCCCGCAGGTCGGCAGCATCCTGGTCTATCGCCGATCCTCCCGCCTGCCCTACGGACACGTCGCGGTGGTTTCAGCCGTGCTGTCGCGGCGCCAAATCATGGTGACCCAGGCCAACTGGGTGCATCACCGGGTGACAACAGACCAACTCGTCCTGGATGTCTCTCCTGACGGGGACTGGAGTTCGGTGCGCGTCTGGTGGCCGCCCGCTAACCAGATGGGCACCGCCGATTATCAGGTCTTCGGATTTATCCGCCCCGAACACCCGTCCGGCCGCGACCACATCCTCGCGGCCGTGCCAGGGGCTATCAGGGTTGCGGAAGCGGGCCGGCAGCCGTCTCCGGCCGGCCCTTGAACCCGGTCGCCACCACGTAAAGCTCGCTGGAATCCTTCCGGCTGGCCGGCGGCTTGGCATGCCGCACGGTACTGAAATACTTCTTCAGCACGTCCAGTATCTGCTTTTCCGACCCGCCCTGGAACACCTTCGCCACGAAAGCCCCGCCCGGCGACAGCACCTGGATCGCGAAATCCACCGCCATTTCCGCCAGCGCCACGATCCGGATGTGATCCGTCGAGGCATGTCCCGTCGTGTTCGGCGCCATGTCCGACAGCACCAGGTCCGCACCGCCGCCCAGGTCCGCGGTCAGCCGATCAGGCATCGCCGGGTCGGTGAAATCGCCCTGAATGATCACCGCACCATGGATCGGGTCGATCGGCAGCAAATCCAGCGCCAGCACCGCCGACGCCCCCCGCTTCACCGCGACCTGAGTCCACCCGCCCGGCGCCGCACCCAGATCCAAGACCCGGACACCCTTCTGAATCAGATGGAACTTGTCATCCAACTCCAGCAACTTGAACGCCGCGCGCGACCGCCAGCCCTGCTGTTTCGCAGCCACCACGTACGGGTCGTTCAACTGCCGCGCCAGCCACCGCGCGGACGCAGTACTGCGGCTTTTCGCGCTTTTGACGCGAACCGCCAACCCCCGCGAGGGCGGCATGGATGGGGCCTTGGCCATCAGCGGCAGCCACCGCGGCGGCGCCCCTGGCGTAAACGATCGGCGCGCATCAGCCGTAACAGCACGCCTTCCCGCAGCCCGCGATCGGCGACGATAACATGCGGTGCCGGCCAAACCCGGGTAATCGCGGCAAACACCGCGCAGCCCGGCAACACAAACTCGACCCTTTCAGGCCCAACACATGGATGCAGCATCAATCCTTCCCGGCCCAGTGCACGCAGGTGCGACAGCGCGTCGGCCGCCTCCTGGCTGCAAAGCTCCACGCCGTCAACCGCCAGCCGCCGGTACCGCTCCAGATTCAAGGCGACGCCCGCCAGCGTGGTGACCGTGCCGCTGGTCCCCAGCAACCGCACCCCGCCGTCGCGGATCTCCCGAGCGATGCAATGCACTTTCTCGAAAGACCGCAGCCGGTCGGCGACATCCGCGACCATAGCCTCGAACCCTTCCGCGGTGAATCCCGCATCGCCCCAACGCTCCGCCAGGGTCACAACGCCCACCGGCAGCGAGTCATAGCCGATCAGTTCCGGCCGTCCGTTCGTCAGCCGGACCCAGGCGAGTTCAGTCGAACCGCCGCCGATGTCGAACAACAGCGCCCGCCGGCCATCGCACGGCAACAGCGGCGTGCAGGATTCCAGCGCCAGTTCCGCTTCCTCGCGGCTGGAGATAATCCCGAAATCGAACCCGGTTTCCTGCTTTACCCGGCACAAAAAGGCCGGCCCGTTCGCCGCCCGGCGGCATGCCTCGGTGGCGATCGCCCGCACCCCGCGCACCGGGCGGCGCACCAGCCGGGCGGCACACGCCTGCAACGCCCCGATCGCCCGGTCCATCGCCGCTTCGTTCAGCATGCCGGTGCTGTGCAGCCCCTCACCCAGCCGGACGATGCGTGAAAAACTATCCAATACGCGAAATCCATCGCCCGAAGGCGTGCCAACCAGCATGCGGCAATTATTGGTGCCCAGGTCCAAAGCGGCAAAAGCCGGCCCAAACGGACGGCGCGTCTGATCCCCCCGCGCTTCAGAACAACTGGCGGCGGTGTCAAGCTCAGCAGGGGCCTGAACCGGCATCATCTTTAGATTGTCACCCGGCTTAGGCGGGGGGGCAAGCACCGAATGCAAGTCCAGTGCCGGTTGTCGGATTTTTCATGGCCCGGTAGCCCGGGCGTGAGCGACGCGCCATCCGCCGCCGCCTTTCTGCTTCACATCCCGCGCCGCCATGTGCGCCCGGCGCAGCAAGGTACGGATATCCTCCGCGCTGCCCGGCTCGCGGGTGGCGATACCAATGGAAAAGGTGGTGCGGCAACCCTCCGGCTGTTCGCGGAACGGGCGCTTCTGGCACAACGCCTCGGCCCGCTCCGCCGCGGTCAGGTGGTCCATGCTGTTCAACCATAGCCCGAACTCATCCGCACCGATGCGGGCGACCAGATCGCCGGGACGCACCATGGCGCGCAACTGGTCGGACATCCGCACCAGCACACGATCGCCCTCGGCCCGGCCGGCAACCATGTTCAACCCGCGTAAATCGTCGATATCGATCAGCACCAGCGTGCCGACGGCGGCATCCAGATCCAGACGGTCGATGTGACGATCGGCCTCATCCAGGAACCACCGCCGGTTCGGCAGGCCGGTCAGGCGATCGATCCCCACCTGCCCAATGCCGTTGCCGATCGCGGCCCGCAACAGCATCCCCACCGATGCCGCCCAGTCGCGATCGGAATCGGTCCACGGACGCGCCCGCGGCACACGCCACATCGCCAGGCCGCCAGAACGGTTCGGCGGCAGTGCCCACGGACAGGTCAGAACCGGCCGTTTATCCGGTGCAACCTTATGGCAAGGTTCGCCGGGGCTTGCCCGCATCAGGCGCAGGGCGAAACCGGTGGTGGACTCGCCCGCCGAACCTACAAAATAGGCAACGGGCACATCCCCTGTATCGTGGCTGAGATCGAGTACCGCCAAACCTTCCAGGCCAGCGGTCGATCGCAATTCCTCCAGAACCGCGACGATAGAACCATCGTAATTGCCAGTGAACGGCACGCGGATCACTCCAGATAATCGAATACGGCCAGCTTAGACTTTTCCACCGCCGCATGAATATCAGAACACGCCCCGGCCGCAACGTCCCGCCGCACCGTGTCACTGCCGCCACGCTCCGGCATGGTGTATCATGGCGGCCAGATAACCGGAGGAAACACAATGCGCGCTGTTTGGTATGACCGGCAGGGACCGGCAGATCAGGTCATCGTCATCGGGGAACTGCCAACCCCCGAACCTGGCACCGGGCAGGTGCGGGTGCGGCTGGAAGCTTCGGGCGTCAATCCGTCCGACACCTATCGCCGGCGCGGCGCGGTGCCGGCCGAGTATCCTCGCGTTATTCCCAACAGCGACGGCGCCGGGGTCATCGACAAGGCCGGCGACGGCGTGGCCGCCGAATGGGTCGGCAAGCGGGTGTGGCTGTACAATGGCCAGCGCAACGGCCGCTGGATGGGGACAGCGGCAGAATACATCGCGCTCGACGCCGATCTGGTGACGGAACTGCCGGAGCATGTGTCGTTCGCCCAAGGTGCCACCCTGGGAATCCCCTGCATGACCGCCCATGGCTGCGTATTCGCCGCCGGTCCCGTGCAAGGAAAAACCCTGCTGGTTACCGGCGGTGCCGGCGCGGTCGGTCATTACGCCGTGCAACTTGCTGCCTGGGCGGGAGCCGAAGTCATCGCAACCGTCAGTTCCGCCGCTAAAGCCGAACGCGCGCGGGCCGGCGGTGCCGCGCATGTACTGAACTACCGAACCGAGGATGTCGCCGCCCGCGTGGCGGATATCACCGGCGGGCGCGGCGCCGATCATGTGGTGGATGTCGATCTGGGCGGCAATCTGGCGGCGACCCTGCGCTCGGTGCGGCAAAACGGCACGATCGCCTATTACGCCACCGCCGGGCAGCAGAAGCCGGAGATCGACCTGCGCGCCCTGATGGCCAAAAACGTCGCCATCCGCGGCTTCGTTCTGCCGACCAGCCCGCACGCCGCCCGCAAGCGCGCGCAGCAGGACATCGCGGCATTCGTTCGCACGCCCGGGCGTGTTCTGCCCGTCGCCGGAACGTTCCCCTTATACGAAACCGCCGCCGCACACCTGGCGGTAGAGGCCGGCGGCAAGGCCGGAACCGTTGTGGTCGCCTGCGCGGCCTGAACCCGGCACCGGATTGACACGTTACGCGCCCGCGCCTTTGCTGCGTCATAACAAGGGACCAAGGGAGACAAGATGACCAAATTGACTCGCCGAACGGTGCTGGCCGGGGCGGCGGCGCTGACTGCGTTGCCGGCGCATGCCGAAAATGCGCCAGGCGTGACCGACAAGGAAATCCTGTTCGGGCAGACCATGCCTTACAGCGGGCCGGCGTCCTCTTACGGCACCATCGGCAAGGCGTCCAACGCCTATTTCAAGATGATCAACAGCAAGGGCGGGATCAACGGCCGCATGCTGCGGATGCTGTCGCTGGACGACGGCTACCTGCCGCCGAAGACCGTCGAACTGACCCGGCGGATGATCGAGGAAGATAAAGTCGCCTTTCTGTTCAACTGCCTGGGCACGCCGACAAATAACGCGACCCGGAAATACACCAACCACAAGAAAGTGCCCGACATCTTCGTTGCCACAGGCGCCACGCAGTTCGGCGATCGGGCGCATTATCCCTGGACCATGGGCTGGCAGCCAACCTATCAGATCGAGGGGCGGATTTACGCCCACTACATCCTGCGGGCATTCCCCGACGCGAAAGTAGCGGTGCTGTATCAGGGGGATGATTCCGGCCGCGACTATTTCAAGGGTATCAAGGACGGATTGGGCGGCAAGGCTGCCAAAATGATCGTCGCCACCGCAACCTATGAGGTTTCGGACCCGACCGTGGACTCCCAGATCCTGACCTTGCGCGATGCCGGCGCCGATGTGCTGTTCATGACCGGCCTTCCCAAGTTCAACGCCATGGGCATCCGCAAGACCTTTGACATCGGCTGGAAGCCGCGGCTGTTTTGCATCTCCTCCACCGGATCATCGGTCGCGACCGCGATCGTCCCGGCGGGAGTGGAGAAAGCCGTCGGCGTAGTGACCGCCGGTTACCTGAAGGACCCGACGGACAAGCAGTGGGCCGCCGACCCCGGCTACCTGGAATGGATCGGCTTCATGGATAAATTCTATCCGGACGCCGACAAAACCGATGTAAATAATGTCTATGGCTATACCTGCGCCCAGACGCTTGTGCAGGCGCTGACCCAGTGCGGCAACGATCTGTCGCGCGAAAATATCATGCGCCAGGCGGCCAACCTCGACATAGCGCTGCCTATGCTGCAACCCGGCATCCGGGTAAAGACAGGGCCGGAAGACTATTATCCACTGAAACAGATGCGGCTTGTTAAATTTGACGGAACCGCGTGGATTCCGTTTGGCGAAGCAATCTCGGGGTAACTTATGACAGACAACAAATTGGTTTTGATCGTCGGCGCCAATCGCGGCATCGGCCTGGGCGTGACGAAGGTGTTTCTGGCCCACGGATGGTCGGTTATCGCGACCGCCCGTGATCCAGCCAAGGCATCGGCCCTGCAAGACCTGGCCGCGTCACATCCCGGGCGGGTGTCGATCCCAGCGCTGGATATGAACGACGCAGCGGCGCTCGATGGATTTGCCGCCACGCTGGGTGGCAAGACCTTGGACGCCGTGCTGGTGAATGCCGGCGTTGCCGGCCCGGAGCACCGCAGCGCCGATGCCGCGACGGCCGAGGAAATCGGCGCATTGATGTTCACCAATGCCATCGCGCCGACCCGCCTCGCTCGGTCGCTGGCCAGCCATATCCGGCCCGGGTCCGGCGTGCTGGCGTTCACCTCCTCCATCATGGGCAGCGTGGCCCTGAACGAAGGCGGCCATGAGCTGTACAGGGCCAGCAAAGCGGCGCTAAACTCCCTGTCGCGCGGGCTTTGGGGTGAATTGCGCGGCAAGAACATTACGCTGCTGACGCTGCATCCAGGCTGGGTGCAGACCGACATGGGCGGTCCGTCGGCGGCGGTCACGGTGACTGACAGCGCCGCCGGGATGGTTGCTGTGATGGAAAAGCAGGCCGGTGCGCATAAGCACCTGTTTCTGGATTATACCGGCAAAGAACTGGCCTGGTAAATACCCGGGGACCGGCGGCAGCCGCCGGTCCCCGCCATTTCGCATTTCCGACAATACGACTGCTCCGGCCTCTAGCGTCGTTGTGCCAGGCTCTAACGTCCTGGCGGACGAAGGCCCGCCATCCACGCCTTCGGAACCTTCAGGACCGGCACGCGCAAGAAGGGCCAGATTCCACCCGCGAAGACAAACAGCGTGGGCGCGGATCCGATCGCCCAACAGGAACCGCGGCCGCATCCCCAAACCTTGCTAACCCCGCCCTCCGGCATACTATCCCTGTTAAACCAGGGAGAAACACCAATGATAACCAAATTCGACAGCCTGTTCGCCGGCCATACCGACGTGGAAAACATCGGCTACGGCGGAATCCCGATCAACGACCGGCGCTACGATAACGCGCATCTGTCATCGGCCCTGTCGAAAGCCCAAGCGATCGCCGTGAAAATGGACGATCTCGGCTACTCCACCTTCTGGATGGCGGAACATCACTTCCAGCGCGAGGGCACCGAATGTATCCCCAACGTGCTGCTGATGGCGCTTCACCTGACCCACATGACCAAGAACATCAACATCGGCTGCGGCTTCAACGTACTGCCAATGTGGCACCCGCTGCGCCTGGCCGAGGACTACGCAATGGCCGATATCCTGTCGAACGGCCGCGTCGTGTTCGGCATCGCCCGCGGCTACCATACCCGCGAGGTCGAAACATTCGGCTCCCCGCTGATGGACCAGGAAGCTAACCGCGAGCTGTTCGAGGAACAGGCCGACATCATCTTCAAAGCATTCAACGAAGAGTCCTTCAGCCACAAAGGCAAGCACTACACCCTGCCGCCCGAGGTGCCCTATCGCGGCTATACGCTGAAGGAACTGACCCTGGTGCCGCGCCCGGCCCGCCTGCCGGTCGAATGTTGGCAGCCAATACAGGGCGGATCGGAACGCGCCCTGGCGTTCATGGCCAGGCACGGCATCCAGGGCATGGTCGGCGGCGGGTCCGCCGAGGGCGGCGCGATGCACAATGTGGTGCTGAAATGGCAGCAGGAGCATGCGAAAATCGGCAAGCATATCGACCTCGGTGAGCGCCTGTGCTTCGGCTTCCATTTCTACATGGGTGAGAGCAAGGAACAGTGCATCCGCGACGCCGCCAAATACTACGAAGAAAACATGAAGATGTTTGGTGAACTGCGCCTGAACAAGGCGATGACCGATGAACAGATCGAAATCATGCGCGATCCGAAGCGCGCACCCGGCGCGAAACTGCCGCGCATAGAAGACGCCGTGAAAGCCGGCGGCTTCCTCACCGGTTCGGCCGGCGAGATCATCGACCACCTTAAGAAACTGGAAAAAGCCTACCCGGGCCTCGATCGCATCTCGATCAGCCCGTCGCTGGGCGTGCCGAAAACGGTGATCCTGGAACAGGTGGAGCGTTTCGCGAAAGAAGTGATGCCGGCATTCAAAGGCAAGACGCTGGAGGTGAAACAGCCCGCTCTGGCGAAATAGCGCAATCCGCCCCCCCCCGGCGGGCGCGATCGTCACCAGTGAAACAGCCGGTGACGATCGCGCTCTAGCGGAACAGGAACTCCCGGTAGCCGCCCTTGGCGACCGCGTCGGTGGTCCGCCGGAAATGCACGCCGTTGCCGTTATAGCCAAGCACGCGCCTTACGGTTCGCCCGTCCACGTTGCGGTTTACGCCAGTTTGCCAGGAATCGACCTTCGACGACAGCAGCGGTTCGGCAGCCTCGATCACGGTTCGGGTCCAATCGTCCACCTGCTCCGGCCGGGTTTCCACCCTCGTGTAGTTATGCTCCTGCATGAATCGCAACATGCCGGCCTGGAACTGCACGCTGTGCTCAATGGCCTGAGGAATATTACCGCGCGCGGTATGCGGACCCAGCACCATCAGCATGTTCGGGAACCCCTCCGCGAGCATGCCGAGATACGTGCGTGGGCTGTCAGCCCAGGCGTCCCTCAGCCGCAGGCCGTTGGTGCCACGGATGTCAATACGATCGAAGGCGCCCGTCACGCCGTCGAAGCCGGTGGCGTAGATCAGGACATCGAACGCGTAGTCCTGTTTGGCGGTGCGGATCCCCTGCGGCGTGATGCGCTCAATCGGTTCGTCGGCCAGCGTATCAACCAGCGTCACGTTGTCGCGGTTATAGGTCTCGAAATAGCCGCTTTCCAACGGCACACGCCGGCTGCCGAAGCCGTGGTCGCGCGGGATCAGTTTCTCCGCGATCTTCGGATCCTTCACACGCTGGCGGATTTTCCGAGCGATGAAATCGCTGATGGCGGCGTTGGCGTCTTCGTTGATGCCGATATCGCGAAAATTGCCCAGCCAGATGCCGAAACCCGGTTCGGCATACAACTTCTCCCAGAACGCTTCCCGCTCCGCCTCCGGCACCTCCAGCGTCTTACGCGGGTCCGCCTGGTGGATGAACCACATCGGCGTCGTGGCGCAGTGGGCATAGATCTCGTCGTAGCGGGACTTGATCTGCTCCATCTCCTGCTTGCCGATCTTGGAGTTGTGCAAGGGCGCTGCCCAGTTCGGGCGGCGCTGGAAGACAGTCAGGTGCTTCGCCTGCTTGGCGATCTCCGGGATCGCCTGGATAGCGGTCGCCCCGGTGCCGATAATGCCGACGCGTTTGCCGGTGAAATCCACCGGCGTATGCGGCCAGCGGGCGGGGTGATAGGCCGGGCCGGTAAAACTGTCCCGGCCGGGAATGGCGGGAAGCGTGTGGGCTGACAGAATGCCGACGGCGGTCACCAGAAAGCGTGATTTCGCCTGCTGGCCGTTTTCCAGCGTCACGGTCCATTGGGTCTCGGCCTCATTCCAATGCGCGGCCGTGACCGAGCTGCGGAACTGCATATCCCGGCGAAGATCGAACCTGTCGGCGACATGATTCAGATACTCCAACGTGTCGGGCTGGGGAGAGAAATGCTCCTTCCAGTCCCATTCCTGCATCAGTTCCTTCGAGAACGAGTAGCCATAGGTC
>JAKBCJ010000472.1 GCA_021807975.1 Pseudomonadota bacterium
CGCCGGACATGGCGGAGTCGAAGCCATCCACCGGGCCGGACTGCATGATATCGAGCGCCTTGCCGGCCGCGACGCCGCCGAACACGTCGAACATCACGACGTCCCCGAGTTCCTTCAGGCCGATCAGGTGGGCGAGCGTGCCGCCGATATTACCAGCGCCGATCAGGGCGATCTTGTTGCGGGCCATGGGCGAGTCCTTCCGAGGGCGCCGCTGCGGCGCCAAGTGCGATGAAACGGAGCCTGCCGAGCGATTGGCCGGGAGAATGGCTGCCCGGAAGGTGCGGGCGTCCTAGCCTATCGTGGGGAAGGCGGCAAGACAGTGCGCTGCAACAAACGCGCCCGGGTGGCCGTGCGGCATCGGCGCTGAACGGACAAGTGCGATGCCCGTTTCATATCGCCGCCGTCGGTAAGCAGGCCCTTTCCACCGCCTCCGGTGCATTGGCGATTGCTCGGAGATAACCGCGGGCGGTGGTGTCAGGCTCCCGCTTGCCGGTTTCCCGGTTGCGGAGAGTTTCGACTTCCAGACCGTAGCGGATGGCGAATTGTTCCCTGGTCAGTTCAAGGCGCTCACGCAATGCCCGGACATCGACCGTCAGGTCCGGCTGGACCCAAACCGCGGAGATGCCGGCTTTGGCGAGATCCTCGGTCAGTGGCTTGGTGTCTTCCACCATCGGCGGTTCCACGAATACCCTGCCCTTCACCAACAACGACTCGATCGCCCGCTTCGCCCGCAGCATGGACATGCCGCGTCGGGCCGAGGCGTGCGTCGCGTCAATCGTGCTCGGACGCGGGCCGCCGGCCAGCGGCAGGCGCAGCACGAACACGGCGGGAGAACCGGACGTCACGCGGTCGATGGCCCGGATTGACCCCGAGCGAGCGAACCGCTCCCTCAATGACGAGTCCATCGAGATCCATTCCTTGCATCACCGCATGCGCGATGACCATCAACTTTCCCGGCCCAACAGCGTTCGCGGCCGGGTCCTGAATTCAAATCCTCTTCACGTCAGATGCGTCAGCCCAAGCCAATCCTCGCTTTGCATTTCGTCCAGGCGGGAGGCCGTCCGTTCGAACATCTTGGCATTTTGACCGCGCTGATAAAGCTGGTCGGGCGTCGCCTCGGCCGAGGCGATCAGCTTCACCCGCTGGTCGTACAGCGTGTCCACCAGCACGATGAACCGGCGGGCCTGGTCGTAGTTGTCCGGCGACAGGCGTGGGATCCCATCCAGGATGAGCGTGTGGAAACTGGTGGCGATCGCCAGGTAATCGCCGGCGCCCAGTGCGGTGTTGCACAGGCTGTCGAAGTCGAACCGAGCAACCCCGTCGGCGGCGAGGGGAACAACAAGGTCGCGCCCCATGACCGTCAGGGTGACGGGACGGACGGCGGCCCCCCCGGTCAACCGCACGAATGCCTTATCCAGCTCGCGGCGCGACATATCGTCCACCGGCACCTGCCAGGTGCGCAGCCCGCGCATGCGCTCCCGCCGGTAATCGCGGGCGCCGTTCATCACCAGCAGTTCCAGCCGCTGCTTGATCAACCCGATGAACGGCAGGAAGGCGTCGCGGCCCGGTTGGCCCTTGAACAGGTCGTCCGGGGCGGTGTTGGACGTGGTCACCACCACCACGCCGCGGTCGAACAGCGCCTGGAACAGCCGCCCCAGGATCATCGCGTCGGCGATATCGTTGACCTGGAATTCATCGAAGCACAGCAGCGCCGCCTCGCTCGCGATCTGATCGGCGAGCGGCGGAATTGGGTCGGTCGCCTGCGGGTGCGACCGCTTATAGGCGTGGATGCGGGCGTGGACGCTTTGGATGAACCGATGGAAGTGGATGCGCTGTTTGCGCGACACCATCGCGGTGTCGAAGAACAGGTCCATCAACATGGACTTTCCGCGCCCGACCTCGCCGACCAGATACAGGCCGATGGGCACGTATTCCTCCGTATGGCGGCGGATCAGGCGCGACAGCAAGCCACGGCCGGAGGATGGCGCCGGTCGCGGATCGTAGTCGCGCAACCGCTCCCACAAATCCTGCAAGCGGTCGATCGCGATGGCTTGCGCGGGATCGGCCGCCAGGGCGTGGCTGGCGATCATGGCCTGGTAGGCCGGCAGCGGGCCGGTCTTCAGCGAGGGGGGGGCGATATTATCCATGGCGGGGCCGGCAGGAGATAGCGTGTCCCGGCGCGAACGCCTAGACTCAACAGTCTGATGAACACAACAACCCTGCCCCCCATTCTTCCCGCGGTGATCGAGCTGGTAAAATCCGCCGGCGTCTGGCTGGCCGCGGAGTTCGCCCGGCCGGATGGGCCGCGCTTCAGCAACGGCGATACCGCCCCGATCGATACCGAGATCGAGTTATTCCTGCGGGAGCGGCTAACGGCGTTGCTGCCGGCCCGGTTCGTCGGCGAGGAAGCCGGCGTGCTGGCGGCGGAGGCGAACGGCTATTGCTGGGTCGTCGATCCGCATGACGGCACCCGGGCGTTTCTGGAGGGGCGGCGGGGCAGCGCGATCTCGGTCGCGCTGCTGCGCGGCGGAATTCCCGTGTTGGGCGTTGTCTATGCGCCGACCAGCCCGGATCGGGGGCCCGACATGATCGCCTGGGCCGAGGGCGGCGGCATCACGCGTAACGGCTCGGCAGTCGATATCGACCTTAGCCGGCGGGAACTGACCCACACCGATGTGGTGTTTCTGAACCACGGCGCCGGCCAGCGGCCGGTGTGGAGTTCCACCGCCTGCGCTCCCGCCCGGTTTATGCCGCTGCCGTCCATCGCTTACCGGTTGGCCCGGGTGGCGGTCGGCGACGGGATCGCGACGGTCACGCTGCGCCCGGTGAACGCCCATGACATCGCCGCCGGGCACGCGTTGCTGACAGCGGCTGGCGGCGTGCTGGTGGCGGAAGACGGCGTGCCGGTTACCTATGGCGAGGATGGCACCAGCCGCCCGTTCGCTTGTTTCGGCGGCGCCCCAGCCGCCGTGGCGATCCTGCGGGCACGCCCGTGGCGGGGCAGCACGGAACCGCGCCAGGAGCCGAAAAACGTGCTGACGTGGCCGCGGGCCGCCGAAGGACAGCGGTTCGATCGTGCGTTGGGCTGCCTGCTGGGGATGGTCATCGGCGATAGCCTGGGATCTCAGGTGGAATTTCAGGCCGCGGCCACGATCGCCGCGCGGTATCCTGGCGGGGTCCGCGACTTAGCCCCCAGCCCGGTGTGGCAGACGCTGGCGGGCCAGCCGACCGACGACTCGGAACTGGGTTTGACGCTGGCGCGCAGCCTGGTGGAAACCGGCGACTACGATGCCGATAAAGCCGCCGCCGCCTATGGAAGGTGGTATGCCAGCGATCCATTCGATTGCGGCCACACCACCGCACTGGCATTCGGGGCAGCAACCTCCACCGTCACTAACCCCGCTCGGGTCGCCCGTGCGAAGGCCGATCGGGCGAGTCAGGGCAACGGATCGCTGATGCGGATCGCCCCGATCGGCGTCTGGGCGCGCGATCCGGACGAAGCCGCCCGGGTGGCCAGCGAGGACTCGGCCCTGTCGCATCCGCATTCGGTCTGCCGAACGGCGTGCGCTGCTTATGCCGGGGCGATTGCGGCGGGTTTGGCCGGCGCTGACCGGAGCGGCATGATGGACACCGCGCTGCGTATCGCCGGTGCGGCGGGGGCGGACGCCGCGCCGGTTCTGGCCGTTCTGCGCCGGGCGCAGGCCGGTGTTGCCCCGACGGAGTTCCAGCACCATAT
>JAKBCJ010000473.1 GCA_021807975.1 Pseudomonadota bacterium
GCTGGCGGCACTGCCGCCGCTGGACGCCGCCAAACGATTCGGGGAACGCATTCAGGCGGAACTACAATTGGCGGCCCGCTGTGCCGACGCCGATAAGCGGATCGTCGAGGCCGAAGCGAAGCTGACCGTCGCGGTCGCCAAAGCCGAGACCGCCGCCCGCACCCTGCTGGGCTTACGGGCCGCGCTGCGCGCCGCCACCGACGAAGAAGCCGAAAACCAGTTGCAGCGCGCCCGATCCGTATCCGCCGCCCGGCATGCCCGGGACGAGGCATCGCGCGAACTCGCCACCCAGGGCGGCGGGCTCAGCGTGGAGACTCTTGAAACGCGCGCGACGGAAACAACGGCGGATGCCGACGCGGAACGCATTGCCGCGATCGACGGGCGCCAGCAGGAACTGGAACCGCTGATCGCGTCCGCCCGCGACGCCGCTCAGGCTGCCAAAGCGGCGCTGGAACAGGCCGGCAACGGACTGGATGCGGCCGAAGCCGGGCAGCGGCGCGAGTCGGCCCGGGCGATGCTGGCGCGCACGGCGGAGGAGGCTCTGGTGCTGCATGCCGCCCATGCGATGCTGAAGACGGCGCTGGACCGGCAGGCGGCCAACGCCGACCAACCGCTGCTGGCCCGCATCAGCGCGGTGTTCCGGTCCATCACCAACGGCGTGCAAGGCGGCGTGCGGGTCGAATACACCAAAGACAGCCAGACAATGATGGCGCTGGAGGCCGACGGGGTCACCCCCAAGGCGCTCGACCAGCTCAGCGAGGGCACCAGCGACCAGCTATACCTCTCGCTGCGCATCGCCGCGCTGGAGGATTACGCCCGCAAGGTCCCGCCGCTGCCGTTCATCGCTGACGACATCCTGCAAACCTCCGACGACGCCCGCACGCTGGCAACGCTGCGGGCGCTGGCGGCACTCAGCGAGACGGTGCAGGTGATCGTGCTGACGCACCATCCGCATGTCGGCGTGCTGGCGGCCGCGCTACCCGACGACGCGGTGAATGTCATCGCGCCCGCCGCGTGACGCTGCCCCCGCAGCGATCAGACGGCGGGCAGCGGCCTTGGCGTGCCGTCGTCGTCAACCGCCACCAGCACGAATTCCGCCGCCGTGACCCGCACCCGCTCCCCCTGGTTGCGGCGCAACACGTAGGCTTCGACTCCGACAGTGATGGACGTGCGGCCGGTCTTGTCGATCTGGGTATAGACGCACACCACGTCGCCGACCTTGACCGGCTGCAGGAAGTTCAGATGCGATACCGCCGCGGTGGCGACCCGGCCTTTCGCGCGGGTGCCGGCGGCGATCCCCGCCGCCAGGTCCATCAGCGACATGATCCAGCCGCCGAAAATGTCGCCCGCCGGGTTGGTGTCCGCCGGCATGGCGACTGTGCGCAGGGACAATTCGCCGCGCGGTTCGGGGCTGCTGTTCTGCATCTGGGATTCCTTCTGCTATAGTGTGGCCATCATGACCGATATCCTCCTTCGCGACGACAGCGACAACATCGCCACCCTGACATTGAACCGCCCGGCCGCGCGTAATGCCCTGTCGATGGGGCTGATGCAGGCACTGGACGATGCACTGGCCGCGATCGCCGGTGACCCGTCGGTCAAGGCCGTGATCGTCGCCGCCAATGGTCCCGCGTTCTGCGCCGGGCACGATCTGCGGGAAATCCGGGCGACCCCGAACCGCGAGGCGTATGAGGCGGTGTTCGCGCTGTGCTCGCGCTTGATGCAGCGCATCGTGCGGCTTCCCAAGCCGGTGATCGCGCGGGTGCATGGCGTGGCCACCGCGGCCGGCTGCCAGTTGGTCGCCTCGGCCGATCTGGCGGTCGCCGCCGACTCCGCCCGGTTTGCCACGCCCGGGGTCGATATCGGGCTGTTCTGCTCCACCCCGATGGTGGCGCTGACGCGCGCCGTCGGGCGCAAGGCGGCGATGGAGATGCTGCTGACCGGGGACATGGTGCCGGCGGCTCGGGCGCGCGAACTGGGGCTGATCAACACAGTGGTCCCGGAAGCCGAACTGGCATCGGCCACGCGGGCGCTGGCGTTGCGGATCGCGTCGAAAAGCCCGCTGACCGTGGCGATCGGTAAGGAAGCGTTCTACCGTCAGGCCGAAATGGACCTGACGGACGCCTATGCCTATGCGTCGGAGGTCATGACCCGCAACATGATGGCCCGCGACGCGGCGGAAGGCATCGATGCGTTCCTGGGCAAGCGCGAACCGCAATGGACGGGGACTTGATCGGACATGACATCGTCTCCACCTAGGCGGGACCGATGAAAGACCCTTACGAAATTCTTGGTGTTCAGCGTACGGCGGACGAGGCGGCCATCCGGTCCGCCTATCGTAAGCTGGCGAAGAAGCATCACCCCGACGTCAATCCTGACAAGAAGGATGCGGCGGCGACGTTCGGCGCAATCAGCTCCGCCTATGACCTGCTGTCCGACAAGGAAAAGCGTGCGAAATTCGACCGCGGCGAAATCGATGCCGAGGGCCATGAGGTCCACCGCCAGTATTATCGCGATGCCCCGGGGCAGGAGCGTTATGCTGGCGCGGGTGCGGGCGGGGGCGCTGGCGGCTTCAGCCAGGAGGACCTTGAAGCCTTCATGGCGCAGGCGTTCGGCCAGAATGGCCGGCGGTCCGACTGGGGCGCCAGCGGGCGGGCGATGCGCGGGCGCGATATGCAGTATTCGCTGACCGTCAGCTTTGTCGATGCCGCGATCGGCACGACGCGGCGACTGGCATTGCCCGATGGCAAGACCCTGGATGTGCGCATTCCCCCCGGGACCGAGGACGGGCATGTGCTGCGCCTGCGCGGCCAGGGTGGCCCCGGATTCAACGGCGCGGCCGCCGGGGATGCGCTGATCGAGGTGACGGTCGCCCCCGATCCGCGCTTCCACCGCGACGGCGACGATATCGTCACGGATTTGCCGGTGACGCTGAAGGAAGCGGTGCTGGGCGTGTCGCTGGAAGTGCCGACGATCCATGGCCCGGTACGGCTGACCGTGCCCCCGGGCTCCGGCGCTGGAACCCGCATGCGATTGCGCGGCAAGGGCATCCGCCAGGGCCACCAGTTCGTGCAGGTGCAAGTGGTGGTGCCACCGGGCGATGAACCGGAACTGGCGGAGTTTCTGAAAAACTGGACGCCCAAGGGGACTTTCAACCCCAGGGAAAAATCATGATGGAGGGGCCCGCGATGCGCTTTTCCGCTGTCGTGGCGATGTTCCCCGATGTGCGGGAAAGCGACCTTGTCTCTTGGGTGGCGCGCGGCTGGGTCCGCCCGGAGGGAGTCGAACCGGACTGGGTGTTCGCCGAAATCGACATCGCCCGGGTCCGCCTGATCCGCGACTTCCGCGGGGCGATGGCGGTGCCCGAGGATACGCTGCCGCTGGTCCTGTCCCTGCTGGACCAGGTTTACACGCTGCGCGGTCAGATCCACGCCATCGCCCGTGCGGTGGAGGGGCAGCCGGAACCAATCCGAACGGCGATCCTGGCGGCGATACGGGGCTGATTTCATCGACATGGCGAGGCTTGCGGACTGACGACCATTCGCCGTGTCCGGTAGCGGCTGTGTAGGTCGGGAGCGTTTGCGCCAGAATACCGCTTATTTCGCCGCGTGCCCTAACCGTTGGGATTGGGCACGAAACCGTCCCTGTTAGGCATCCGCACCTTCGGCAGTGAGGCCGCATCCAGCACAGCATCCTCCGGCACAATCCCGTTCAGCCGCAGAATATAAGCGGT
>JAKBCJ010000474.1 GCA_021807975.1 Pseudomonadota bacterium
TTGTGGTGCTGGACGGTACCCGACTTGAAGATTTCGACGTCGAGACTTCGACGAAGCGGCAACTCAAGGGGAACATCTACCTCGCCAAGGTAGTCAGGGTCGAACCAAGCCTTCAGGCGGCGTTCGTTGAATACGGCGGCAATCGCCACGGGTTCCTCGCGTTCAGCGAAATCCATCCCGACTACTACCAAATCCCGGTCGCCGACCGTCAGCGCCTGCTGGAATTGCAGGCCGAGGAAGCCCGGCGCGAGGAAGAGGAAGAAGACCTGGAAATGGCCCTGAGCCAGGGCATGGTCGAACCCCGGCCGGTTGCCGTCGCGGCGCCCGCCGCCCCGGAACCCGCCGCCCCGGAACCCGCCGCCGAGGCATGGGCCTTCCCGTCCACCCCGCGCCTGCTGGCCGCCGAACCGGAATCCGAAGCACCGCATGCGGAAGCGTGGGCCATGCCGGACGTGCCGCGCCTGATCGCGGAACCCGCGGCAGGGGCGGCGCAACCGCTTGATATCGTTTCGGATCGGGTGGTCGAAGACGAATCCGACAGCGACGAATCCTATGACAACGACGGCGACCACGTCGAAGTGCTGCCGCCGCCCGAAACAGTGGGCGGTAGCGACCAGGAAATCATCGACGACCGCAACGAACGCCGTATGCCGTCGCGCTTCATGCGGAACTACAAGATCCAGGAGGTCATCCGCCGCCGGCAGATCCTGCTGGTTCAGGTCGTCAAGGAAGAACGCGGCACCAAGGGCGCCGCACTGACCACCTATCTGTCCCTCGCCGGCCGCTTCGGCGTGCTGATGCCGAACTCCCCGCGCGGCGGCGGAATTTCGCGTAAGATCACCTCCGCCACCGACCGCCGCCGGCTGAAGGAAGTCATGGCGGAGCTGGATATCCCGCGCGGCATGGGCATGATCGTCCGCACCGCCGGCGCCAACCGCCCGAAGCCGGAAATCAAGCGCGACTGCGAATACCTGCTGCGGTTGTGGGACGATATCCGCGAACACACCATGAAATCGGTGGCGCCCGCGCTGATCTACGAAGAGGCCAGCCTGATCAAACGCTCGATCCGCGACGTGTATTCGCGCGATATCGAGGAAATACTGGTCGATGGCGAAGACGGCTGGCGCGCCGCGCACGACTTCATGCGCATGCTGATGCCGTCGCACGCCAAGAAGGTGCAGTTGTGGCGCGACGGCGGGCAGCCGCTGTTCGCCCGCAACCAGGTCGAAGCGCAACTCGACGCCATGTTGCAGCCCACCGTACAGCTTCGCTCCGGCGGCTATCTGGTGATCAACCAGGCGGAGGCGCTGGTCGCGATCGACGTCAACTCCGGCCGCTCCACCCGCGAACGCAACATCGAGGAAACCGCGCTGCGGACCAATCTGGAGGCCGCCGATGAGGTCGCCCGCCAGTTGCGGCTGCGCGATCTGGCTGGCCTCGTCGTCATCGACTTCATCGACATGGAGTCCAAGCGCCACAACGCGATGGTCGAACGCCGGATCAAAGAGGCGCTGAAAAACGACCGGGCGCGTATCCAGGTCGGGCATATCAGCCATTTCGGCCTGCTGGAAATGAGCCGCCAGCGCCTGCGCCCGTCGCTGGCCGAAACCAGCTTCATCCCCTGCCCGCATTGCGGCGGCACCGGCCATGTCCGCAGCACCGAAAACGCGGCGATCCATGTGCTGCGCGGAATCGAGGACGAAGGCAGCAAGCGCCGGTCGGCCGAGATCGTGGTGTATGTCGCCACACCAGTCGCGCTGTACCTGCTGAACCATAAACGGGAACGGCTGCGGGAGATCGAGACCCGCTATACCATGCGGGTCATCGTCGCGGCCGACGACGGGCAGATCGCACCGTCGTTCCGGATCGAGAAAATACGGACCCGCACGGCCGAGGAGATGATTCCGGTCGTGGCGCTGGAACGCCCGATGCCGCAAGTGCCGGACATCGAGGACGAGGAGGAGGAAGACGCCGAAATCGCCGCCGCGAACGACGATGACGATGACGATGGCGAGGACGACACCGCCGAGGAGAAAGCCGCCGATGCGGCCGGCGGCGGTGAGGCGGATGAAGCAGAACGCCGTCGTAAGCGGCGCCGCCGGCGTCGGCGGGGCGGCCGGCGGGATGAGCCGCAGGCCGCGCTATCGGAAGATGGCGAGACCCCGCCGGATGCCGTGGCGCCGGAGCCCTCTGAGGAGACCGACCTCGCACCGGCTGTTGCCGCGGAGCCGGTAGAGGCACCGGCCGAGGGCGCTGAACCGGCCACGGCCGGCGAAGCATCGTCCGCTAACGATGACGACCCCAAGAACCGGCGCCGCGGCCGGCGTGGCGGGCGGCGCCGCCGGCGCGATGGCGATGGGGAATTGTCCCCGCTCGCGTTGCCCGGGGCCGAACAGCCGGACTTGCTGCCAGTTTATGCTGGCCCGACTCCGGCCGATCCGTTCGGCGGCCGCGCATTCGATATCTTCGACGTGATGGATCAGGCGGAGCGGGCGGCGGAAGCCCAGCCAGCCGTCCGCACCGTGGCGGCCGTCGAAATCGTCAACGCGGCGGCGCCGGAACCGGAAGCCCATGAACCGGTCCTGGTGGACGCGTTGCTGGAGGAAATGCCTTCACCAGTCGAAATCGCCGCGGAACCCGAACACGCGCCCACCGAACACGCGGTCAGCGAACCGGCGTCTCCCGAACCGGCGGTCAGCGAACCGGTGGTCAGCGCGCTGTTGCCCAGCGAACCGCTGACCGACATCGCCGTGGTCGAACCGGTGCCCGAGACCGAGGCCGCGGTCGCCGAGGAAGCCGCAACAGCGGAACCCCCCGCACCCGAACCGCTGATCAAGCCGATCCTGATCGGCTCAGCGGAAGCCCCGGCAGCGGAGAAGAAGCGCGGCTGGTGGCGGCGATAGGGAGCGTTCCGGGGGATTTCGATCGGCGGCGCGGTAAACCGGCCGCTCAAGAGTGACCCCGGCGCCCCTCACCACGGGCGTTAGAATAGCGATGACACGGGCTGTAACGGCCCGTGTCATCAACCCATCAATCATGGCAGGGCCGCGGATTGCCCCCGTGTTTGGATCGGCTGCCAACGGCCGCCGATCCAGCGCAAGAAGCGCATCGACCGCAGTATATCGACTGCCTCACGCTCCCCGCTTAGGTCGTCAACAAAATTGACTTATTTCCTATTTCTTGCTAATTCCACGGAATGAAAACCCAGACCCAACCGGAAAACCCGCCCATCGACCTTCAGCATGAGGCATGGCGCCATCTGGTTCATACACTGTTCCACTTACTCCCCCCGCCGCTGACCGACACACCGGAAGGCAGACGAACACGCAACCGCGCCGCCATCGCCAGAATCGCTGCCCTGGACCCGGTCACCCCCAACGAAGCCGAACTGGCCGCCCAATGCGTCGTCGCCAGGGCACAGGCCGAGGAAATCGCCCGCCTGACCCGCGTCCACGCCAGCGATATCGCGCTGGTCGTCAAACTGAATTCCCAATACGCCGCCATGGTCCGCATCTCCCTCGCCGCCCGGAACCGCCTGCTCGGTGACCAGCAACGGCGGCGCAGACGCGAGCAAAACCCGCACGACGCCGACACCGACGAATGGACCCGTCACGTCGCCGCCAATACCATGCTGCAAGCAATGCCCCGGGAACCGGAACCAGAATCCCATACAGCGGAAAATGAGACGTCGATGAGACCGCCGTCCCTCCAACCGTGTAGCAGCAATATACA
>JAKBCJ010000475.1 GCA_021807975.1 Pseudomonadota bacterium
GCGGCCTCTTCCTCGAACACCTCGATGAACAGCCGTCCGATGGTCTTGCGCTTGATCTCGGGGTCGGTCACGCCCTCCAGCGCGCCCAGGAACAGGTCGGAGGCATCCCGATGCACCAGCTTGATGTTGAAGCGGTCGCGGAACGTCTTGATCACGTCATCCGCTTCACCATGCCGCAGCAGGCCGTGATCGACGAAGATGCAGGTTAGCTGTTCGCCGATCGCCTCATGAATCAACACCGCCGCAACCGAGGAATCCACGCCGCCCGAAAGGCCGCAGATCACCCGCCCGCTGCCCACCTGCGCCCGAATCCTGGCAATCTCCGTCGCTCGGAATCCCGCCATGGTCCAGGAACCGGAGAGGCCGACCACGTCATGGGTGAAATTGCGCAGCAACTGCGCCCCGTGCGGCGTGTGCACGACCTCGGGATGGAACTGCACGCCATAGAACCGGCGCGTGTCGTCGGCTATGGCGGCGAACGGGGCGCCCTCGCTGGTGGCGACGACGCGAAATCCCGGCGGCAGGCGGGTCACCCGGTCGCCATGGCTCATCCAAACCTGCTCTCGCCCGCCTTTTGCCCAAACGCCATGGAACAGCGCGCAATCGGCGGCGATATCGACGTAGGCGCGCCCGAACTCGCGATGGTCTGATGGTTCGACCGCACCGCCAAGCTGGTGGCACAGCAGTTGCTCTCCATAGCAGATGCCCAGCACGGGCACCCCAAGCTCGAACACCACGGGGGAGGCAACAGGCGAAACCGCCTCATGCACTGACGCCGGCCCCCCCGACAGGATGATCCCGCGCGGGTTCCATTCGACAATGCGTTCCGCCGAGGCGTTGAACGGCCAGATTTCGCAATAAACGCCGGATTCGCGCAGCCGGCGCGCGATCAACTGAGTGACCTGGCTGCCGAAGTCCAGGATCAGGATGCGTTCGGGAGTGTTGGCGGGATCAGGCAGGGAGTCGTTCATGATATGGGTCGCCATCGCTTGATCCCGCGCCTTGGACCATGCGGCGCGGTGCTTTGCAAGCTGGACAGTGCTACAGCCCGCCGGCCAGGATACGGCCGACATCGGCATGTGCCGTATTCAGCGCATCCGGGGACCGGGAGGAATCGGTCAGAAACACGGTCGCGAGGATGGGCGCGCGATCCGGCGGCCAAAGGATGCCGATGGTATTGGCCGTCCCGTTCTCGCCGCTGCCGGTCTTGTCGGCCACGCGCCACGATGGTGGAACGCCCGCGCGCAGGCGCTTGTCGCCAACCCGGTCGCCCATCAGCCAGTCGGCCAACTGTGCTCGGGACGCGGCCGACAGCGCCCGTCCCAGCAGAATGGCCCGCATGTCGCGCAGCATCGCCAAGGGGGTGGTGGTGTCGCGCGGATCGCCGGCGATCGCGGTGTTCAGCCCGGGCTCCGTCCGATCCATCCGGGTGAGGCTGTCACCAAGGGTGCGGACATAGTGCGTGCCGCCCGCCGAGCCGCCGATCGTGCTCAGGATCAGATTGCCGGCGGTGTTGTCGCTCCATTGCAGCGCCGCCGCACACAACGCGCCCAAGGTCATGCGACCCTCCGCGACATGTGTCCGTGTGATCGGCGCATAAGACAGCAGATCGGCGGTGCCATAGGAGATTTGCCGGTCCAGCCTGTCCTGGCCGTCGTCCACCCGCCGGAGCACCGCGGCAGCGGCCAGGAACTTGAACACGCTGCACATCGGAAAGCGTTCGTCGCCCCGGTGTTCGACATGCGCGCCGGTCGCGGTATCCAGAACAGCGACCCCAAGGCGCCCGCCGTAGTGCCGTTCGATTGACGCGAGTCGCATGGCGGCGCTGCTCGCTGCCCTGCCATGCGAAAGCGGCAGCAGCGCCGCGGCGCCCGCAAGGATCATCCTGCGATTCAGGCTGATGGCCATGCGGAAGCTCCCTGGCAAAGTCGTTGGAAGGACCGCTTTACAGCCACTTGTCGTCCCCATGCCAATTCTCTTACGCCGCGTTGCGGCAGGATCATTGCCATTTGTCCACGCAACGGGCAAAAGGAACGCTTGCGCGCGAACGCGCATCCCCTGATGGCAGACATGTTACGCCAATGAAAGTTGTGGCTATGCAAGAGGTTGTGAGACAAGGCCTTTACGATCCCCGGAACGAGCACGATGCGTGCGGCGTGGGCTTCGTCGTGAATATCAAGGGCCGAAAATCTCATGATATCATCACGCAGGGCCTGAAAATCCTCGAGAATCTGGACCATCGTGGCGCCGTCGGCGCTGACCCGCTGGTTGGCGATGGCGCCGGAATCCTGATTCAGATGCCGGATGCGCTGCTGAACGATTGGGCACGCGACCATGGCAAATCGCTGCCGGCCGCCGGCCGCTACGCCGTCGCCATGTGCTTCCTCCCTCGCGACGCCACCGCTCGGGAACACATCGTCCAGCATTTTGAGCAGGTTGTGGCCAAGGAAGGCCAGTCCATGGTTGGCTGGCGCGATGTGCCGACAGACCTGACCGGCCTGGGCAAGACGGTAATCGAGACCATGCCGGTGATCCGCATGGCAATCGTCGCCTCCAATATGTCGATTCGCGACCAGAATGCGTTCGAACGCAAGATTCTGGCGATCCGCAAGCAGATCCTGAACAACCTGCGCAGCCTGGCGGAAAAGCGGAACATCCCCGGCGTGACGGAACTGTATATGCCGTCATTCTCCACCCGGACGGTGGTGTACAAGGGGCTGCTGCTGGCGACCCAGGTGGGCAGCTTCTACCTTGATCTTCTCAACGACCTGACCACCTCGGCACTGGCGCTGGTGCATCAGCGCTTCTCCACCAACACCTTCCCGTCGTGGAAGCTGGCCCACCCGTACCGCTTCCTGGCCCATAACGGCGAGATCAACACCGTCCGCGGCAACGTCAACTGGATGTATGCCCGCCGCCGGTCGATGGAATCCGACCTGATCGGCCCCGACCTTAACAAGATGTGGCCGATCATCCCGCACGGCCAGTCCGATACCGCCTGCCTGGACAACGCGCTGGAAATCCTCGTCGCCGGCGGCTACTCGCTGTCGCACGCGATGATGATGCTGATCCCGGAAGCCTGGGCGCACGACCCGCTGATGGATCCCGAGCGGAAGGCTTTTTATGAGTATTACGCCGCGCTGATGGAACCGTGGGACGGCCCCGCTGCCATCGCGTTCACCGACGGCCGCCAGATCGGCGCTACGCTGGACCGCAACGGCCTGCGCCCGGCCCGCTATGTCATCACCGATGACGACCATGTCATCATGGCCTCGGAATCTGGCGTCCTGCCGGTGCCGGAGGAGAAAATCCTCCGCAAATGGCGCCTGCAGCCGGGCAAGATGCTGCTGATCGACCTGGAAGAAGGCCGCATCATCGACGATGCGGAGATCAAGCAGAAACTGGCCCGCGAACATCCCTATGCGGAATGGCTGGAGCAGACCCAGTATAAGCTGGAATCGCTGCCGGCAAGCGAGGAACAGCCCCCGGCACCGCTGTCCAACGACACCGAAGCCCTGCTGAATCGCCAGCAGGCGTTCGGCTACACCCAGGAAGACATCCAGTTCTTCCTGGAACCGATGGCCGCGAACGGCGACGATCCGGTTGGCTCCATGGGCACCGACACGCCGCTGGCGGTGCTGTCCGACAAGCCCAAGCTGCTGTTCAACTACTTCAAGCAGAACTTCGCCCAGGTCACCAACCCGCCGATCGACCCGATCCGCGAGGAACTGG
>JAKBCJ010000058.1 GCA_021807975.1 Pseudomonadota bacterium
GCTGCAGATCGTACTGAGCGGTCTGGTTACCGGCTTGATCTACATGCTGATCGCCCTGGGCGTGACGCTGCTGTTCGGCATCATGCGCGTGGTCAACTTCGTGCATGGCGAACTGGTCATGCTGTCGGCGTTCGTGATCTGGTACATCGGCGTCGATCAGGGGTGGCCGATGTGGGTGGCAATCCCGGTGGCGGTCGCGATGGCGGCCGGCATCGGCGTCTTGCTGCAAAAGTATGTGTTTAAGCCGCTGCAATACGAAATGCTGAACTGCTTCATCGTCGGCATCGGCGCCAGTTTCGCCATCCGCTCGGCATCCTGGGCGATCTTCGGACCAGATCCCCAGGCAATTCCAGCCATGCTGCCAGGCGTCATCAAGCTCGGCGGCGTGTTCATGGCCAGGCAGCGCCTGCTGGCGGCCGGAGTCTGCATCGTGCTGGCGATCCTGCTCTATCTGTTTCTGCAATTCACCAAACCCGGCAAAGCCATGCGGGCGGTGGAACAGGACCGCGAGGCCGCACTGCTGATGGGGATCAACCCCGAAAGCGTCTATGTCACCGCATTCATGATCAGCGCCGCGCTGGCCGCCGTGGGTGGCGCGATGCTGGGGTCTGTGTTCGGGGTCGATCCGGAAATGGGTGCCGAACCGTTGCTGAAATCGTTCATCATCGTGCAGATCGGCGGCATGGGCAGTATCCCTGGAACGGTGCTGGCCGGATTGTTCATCGGCATCGCGGACAGCGTGACGGGCACGCTGCTGGGCGGCGAACTGGCGTTCATCATCGACTTCGCGATCCTGATGCTGATCCTGATCGTGCGGCCCAAGGGACTGTTTGGCTACGATGTTTAGGCGCCGCCGCGAAACAGACGCATCGTTCGAGGGAAGCCCCGCAAGCCCCCGGGCCATGCCGAGCATCCTTGGGGCACAGCCATGAAATTCGCCCTGCCGGTCCTGATCGCGCTGCTGCTGGCGCTGCCGCTTGGGGTTCACAACCAATACTTCCTGCACGTCATGATCGTCATCGGCATCAATGTCGTTATGGCGGTCAGCATGTGGCTGCTGGGGATCACCGGGCTGATTTCCTTCGGTCAGGCCGGCTTCATGTTCATCGGCGCGATGACCACGGCGCTACTGACGAAAGACCTGGGCTGGCCGTTCTGGGTGGCGCTGCCACTGTCGGCGACCGCGGCCGGATTGGTCAGCGCGCCGGTCGGACGACTGAGTCTGCGGGTCAAGGGGGTTTACTTCTTCCTGGTCACCCTGGCTTTCGGTCAGGTCGTGGCCGGGGTCTTCGCTTACTTCGAAAACCCATTCGGCGGCTGGTACGGTATCCGCGACATTCCGCCGCCGCAGCCCGCCGCCTTTTTCCGCACGCTGGACAAGACCGGGTTCTACTATCTGGCGCTGGCACTGGTGCTGGTGACCTGCTGGATCATCTACCGCATCAGCCGCTCCTGGTTCGGCACGGTGCTGTGGAGCATTCGCGAAGGCGACCTGCTGGCCAGTTCGATCGGGATCGACGTGCCGGGCAGCAAGCTGGTGGCGTTCATCGTTTCCGCCTTCTTCGCCGGCGCGGCTGGCAGCCTGTATGCGGCGTATTTCGGCTATATCAGCCCGCTGGTGTTCACCTTCGAATACTCCGTCAACGTGCTGGTTTTCATCGTCGTCGGCGGTTTCGCCAGCATGGCCGGCCCAATTTCCGGTGCCGTGGCACTGACGCTGGTGCCGGAGTTGTTCCGCGTCACCGGCAAATACCAGATGATGGCGTTCGGCTTGATCCTTGTCGGCTCGATGCTGCTGATGCCGCAGGGAATCATCGGGGCGTGGCGGAAACTCGTGCCGCCGAGCGGGGGGCGCTGAGCGATGGCGCTGCTGGAGGTTCAGGGGCTGACGCGCCGCTTTGGTGGTCTGGTCGCGGTCAACGATGTGTCGCTGTCGGTGGAAACCGGCGAAATCCGCGGGCTGATCGGCCCGAACGGTGCCGGCAAGACCACGCTGTTCAATCTGGTCAGCGGCACCATCCCGCCGACCGCCGGAACCGTTCGTTTCGATGGAAAGGATATCACCCGGGTTCCGATGCACGGTCTGGTCAGGCAGGGTCTGGTCCGCACCTTCCAGCACGCCCAGTTGTTTCCGACCTTTTCGGTGCTGAAGAACGTGCTGGTCGGGCTGCATGTGCATGCAAGATCAGGATTCTGGGCGGGCTTGATCGACTCCCCCCTCTCCCGCCGTCACAACGGTGCTTTGCAGGATCAGGCCCGCGCCATCATCCGCTTTGTTGGGCTGGAGGGGCGCGAGGACGAAATCGCCGGCAGCCTGTCGCATGGCTATAAGCGCATCTTGCAGGTGGCGATCGGTCTGGCGCCAAAACCGCGCCTGCTGTTGCTGGACGAACCGGTGGCCGGCATGAATCACGCCGACGTGGACCGGATGATGGCGCTGGTCCGCGGCCTGCGCGACAAGCAGGGCATTACCGTTATTCTGGTGGAACATAATATCAGGGCGGTGATGAATGTGTGCGATTCCATCAGCGTGCTGCAATTCGGGCGCAAGATCGCGGAAGGCCCGCCAATGGAGGTTTCCCGCAATCAGCAAGTGATCGAGGCGTACCTTGGCGTAGCGGACGAAGATGATGCTGCTTGAAGTGTCCGGCATCGCCGTCAGCTACGGCACCGCACAGGTGCTGCACGGGGTGTCGCTGACCGTCGCGCAAGGGGAAACCGTGACCCTGATCGGCGCCAACGGCGCTGGCAAGACGTCATGCCTGCGGGCAATCTCGGGGCTTGAACCGCTGACGGCGGGTTCGATCAGCTTCGACGGCCAGCGCATCGACGGATTGACGCCGCGCCAGCGCCTGGAACGCGGTCTGGTGCATGTGCCGGAGGGTAAGCGTCTGTTCCCGCGCATGACGGTGCGCGACAATCTGGCGATGGGCGCCTTTCTCCGCTCCGACGGCAATGCCATCCGATCGGATATCGAGGTCATGTATGCCCGGTTTCCGATCCTGAAGGCGCGTCATGGGCAGGCGGCCGGGAGTCTGTCCGGCGGCGAGCAGCAAATCCTGGCCTTCGCCCGCGGGTTGATGGCGCGGCCCAAATTGCTGCTGATCGACGAACCGACGGTGGGGCTGTCGCCGCTGATGGTGAAGGAATTGTCGGCGGCGATGCGGGCCATCCACGCGGACGGCGTCGCCATTCTGCTGGTAGAGCAAAACGCGGCGATGGCCCTGCGGCTGGCCACGCGGGGCTATTTGCTGGAAACCGGCGTGTGCGTGGCCGAGGACAACACCAGGGCGCTAATGGCCAACGACTACGTTCGCAAAGCCTATCTGGGGGTTTAGCGAGTTCCGGCACCGCTGCCCGGCGAGAACCGGGGAGCGGTGCCGGCCGAACCCGCCGCGCGCCTAGCCCGCCGCAGCGATGCGATGCACCAGCGCCTTCGCGTAGTCGGCGGTGGAGGCTTTGCCGCCCAGATCGCCGGTGCGGACCTTGTCGCGGTTCAGTACGTCGTCGATCGCCTTGCGTAACGCGCGGGCCTGATCCGCCAGGCCAACGTGGTCCATCATTAACCCCGCCGCCAGCAGCAGTGCTGTGGGGTTGGCGATGCCCTTGCCGGCGATATCGGGGGCAGAGCCGTGCACCGCCTCGAAAATCGCGGCCTTCTCGCCGATATTCGCGCCGGGGGCCGCACCCAGGCCACCCACCAGACCGGCGATCAGATCGGACAGGATGTCGCCGAACAGGTTGGTGGTGACGATCACGTCGAACTGCCAGGGGTTCAGCACCAGTTGCATCGCGCAGGCATCGACGATGCGTTCGTCGCATTCGATCCGGCCTGCGTATTCCTTGGCGATGTGCTGGCCGGCTTCCAGGAACACGCCGGTCAATGCCTTCAGCACATTGGCCTTGTGAACCAGGGTGACCTTTTTGCGGCCCTGCTTCACCGCATGCTCGAACGCATAGCGCACGATGCGCTCGGCGCCCGAACGCGTGTTGACGCCGGACGAAATAGCGACCGCATGCGGATCGTCGCCGACCGGGATGTAATGTTCGAATGCAACGTACAGGCCCTCCAGGTTCTCGCGCACCAGGATCAGGTCGATATTGTCGTAACGGCCGCCGGGCACCAGCGTGTGGGCGGGGCGCAGGTTGGCATAAAGCTGGAATTCCTCCCGCATCCGCACGTTCACGGAGCGAAAGCCGCCGCCGACGGGTGTGGTCAGCGGGCCTTTCAACGCCAGCTTGTTGCGCCGGATGGAATCGAGCGTGGCATACGGCAGCGGGTCGCCGGCCGCAGCGATGCCGGCCATGCCACCGGCCTGGCGATCCCACTCGAACGGGGCGCCCAACGCATCCAGCACCTGGACCACGGCCTCCACGATTTCCGGGCCGATGCCGTCGCCGGGGATCAGTGTGCAAGGGATTTTGTTGCTGCCGTGGGTCGGGGTGTTCATGCGGTTCTGGCTCTTGAAAAGGGGTATAAAGCGCGCGGGGATCGTATAAAACGGGTTGCCGCGCGATGATACAGATCAACCGCCCATCGGAATGGCATTCAGCCGGCTGGCCGATCCGGCGCGTTGCCCGCCCATTCCCGCCACAACATCGTCAGCGCGGCCATGATGGCCGGCCCGAGGAACAGCCCTAGCAGCCCCCAGGTTTCGACGCCGCCCAGGATACCCAGCAGGACCCACAGGAACGGCAGGCGGGTGGCGTTGCCGATAAGTCCGGGCCGGACGAAATGGTCGGCGATGAAGGTCGTTACGACGCCAAGCACACCGATGGCGATGGCCCCGGTCACCGATCCCTGCATCAGCAGAATCAGCGCGGCGATCCCGAAAGCCACCGCCGATCCGAACGGAACCATGGCGGCGATGGCGGTCAGCAGGCCGAACAAGGTGGGGTGCGGAACACCGGTCAGCAGATAGCCGATTCCCAGAATCGCCCCCTCGGCGAGGCCGACCAGCACCAGGCCATCGACCGTGCCGTGAACCGATGCGATGACCTGGCGTCCGACCCGTTCGCCGGATGGGCCGAATGCCCGGTGGCTGGCGCGCTGAAGTTGCGCGGTCAGCGCATCGCCATCTTTAAAAAGAAAGAACAAAGTCAGCAGGGTGAAGCCGAACAGCACGGCGCGATGGACGATCGCGGCACCAAGATGACCGCTGTTGGCCAGGAATTCGGACTGGCGCGCCTTCTTCAGCAGTGCGGCTGCTTCGTCCGGGGTAGCCAGATTGCGGTTCCACCAGCCAGTCGCCTGCCGGCTGCCGGCCGGCAAATGCCCAAGCCAGTCGGGCGGCGGGATACCGTCGGTCCGGGCTTTATCGATGGTTTCGTAAATGCCGCGAACCTCCGTACCGGCCTGAATCCCCACGACGACCAGCGGAACGATGAACATCAGCCCGAGCACCAGGGTGAACAGCGCCGGCAGCACGATGTTGTGCCGGCCCGGCGGCCACCGCCCGACCGCCCGGCGGTACAGCGGCCACACGGCGATGGCCAGGATCGCGGCCCACAGCAGCGCCGGCAGATAGCGATGCAGCGTCCAGACGCCGAAGCCCGCTAATGCCAGCGCCAGGGCGACCCTGGCCATCAGTTGCGGGCGGGTGGAACCGTCCTGGCTCATAACGTGCCGTTCGGCGGATAGGGCGGCGCGGTCAGGCGTCTCGTCATGACGGCGGCGCCGACGCCAACCAGGATAAGCATCGTCAGCCAGCGCCCGAACGGGGCCGGATACAGGGCGAACGGGCGCCAGACGAGAACCATGCAGGCCAGGCTGACCACCGTCAGTGCCCACAGCCCGCGAAGGCCACGCCGGGCCGCCAGGATCGCCAGCAGCGCGAACACAAGGTAGATCGCGATCGCCAGCGCACGGACCACGGCATAGCTTTGCATGCCAATTCTGGCCACCCAGTCGCGGGTGACGCCGTCGATGATATCGATGACGGTCCACACCACGGCAAAAAACTGATCCGGCCCGATCAGATAGAGCAGCACGGCCAGCACCAGGCCGCCAATCCAGATCAGAAGTATATGCTCGCGTCGCACGTTCGGTCCTTTACCTGTCACGGGAACGCTTTACCCCATGGATCGGCTGTATGCACATAAAGGGCAACGGACTCCCCTTGCACTCGACGCCTGATCGTTGAAACTCCTGTTACACGCGGCGGCGATCGCGGGCGGAGGGAACGACACTTCTGTAGGGAGACACCAGCCATGCCGGACAATGCCGCGCCTGCCTCCACCGAGTTGCACTATCTGTCCGTTACCGAGGCTTCGCGCCTGATCCGGCAGCGGCGTCTGTCGCCCGTGGAACTGACGCGGGCGTTCCTGGACCGGATCGAGACGTTCGACCCGCAACTGAACGCATATCTGCTGGTCACAGCCGAACGGGCGCTGGAACAAGCGCGTGAGGCAGAGGCGGAGATCGCGGCCGGGCGTTATCGCGGGCCGATGCACGGCATCCCGTTCGCGCTGAAGGACATCTACTGCACCGCCGGCATTCGCACGACCGGCCATTCCCGCACGCGGATGGATTACGTCCCCGGCTTCGACGCGACGACAGTCACGAAGCTGTATGACAGCGGCGCCGTCCTGCTGGGCAAGCTCTCGACGCACGAGTTCGCGCATGGCGGCCCGTCGTTCGACCTGCCCTGGCCGGCGGCGCGCAATCCCTGGAACCGGGAGCATTTCACCGGCGGATCCTCCAGCGGATCCGGCGCGAGTGTCGCGGCCGGCCTGGCACCGGCGTCGCTGGGGTCCGATACCGGCGGGTCGATCCGAAACCCCTCGGCGTTGTGCGGGCTGGTCGGGCTGAAGCCGACCTATGGGCTGGTGAGTCGGGCGGGTGTTTATACCAACAGTTTCAGCTTCGATCACGCCGGCCCGATGACCTGGACGGTGGAAGACTGCGCCATCATGCTGCAAGCCATCGCGGGCCACGATCCCCGCGACCCGGCGAGCGCAGCGCGCTCGGTACCGGACTACCGCGCCGACCTGGGTGCCGGCGTGAAGGGACTGCGAATCGGGGTTCTGCGGCATTTGTATGAGGAAGACGTGCCGGTCGCCGCCTCGGTGAAGGCGGCGCTGGAGCAGGCCTATGACGTTCTGCGCGGATTGGGCGCGATGATCGAGGACGTCCGGATCAGGCCGGCATCTGATTACCATGCGGTCAAGATTACCGGCGCGGAGAGCGAGTTGTTCTCGGTGCATGAACCCGTTCTGCGCAAGCGGCTGAACGATTTCGGTGCTGATTTCCTGGGCCGGGCGCTGGGGGCGCTGTTCATCAGCGGACCTGATTATATGCAGGCGTCGCGGCAGCGCCGTGTGATGATCGCGGAAATGGCGCCGTTGTATGACCGGTTCGACGTGCTGCTAACCGCTGGACCCGGCCCGGCGGCCAGACTGGACTCCTGGCGGACGTTGAATTTCTGGAAGAACAACTCGGTGACCACGCCGTTCAACGTGACCGGCGGGCCGGCGCTGGTGCAGTGCATTGGCTTCACCGATGACGGGCTGCCGCTGTCGATGCAGGTGGTGGGGCGCCCGTTCGCCGACGCGATGGTGCTGCGGGTCGCCAAGGCGTACGAGGACGCAACGCCGTGGAAAGCCCGCCGCCCGGTGTTGGACGCCGGGGCAAGCCCCCTGCCCGCGCCACCGGTTCCGCCGCCGGCAAAGGCGGACATCAGCCAGTTCCGGCGCGACGAGATCGCGATGCTGTGCAAACGGCGTGGACTGATCCTGCCGGAGCAGCACTTCGAACAGCTATGCGCGACGGCGCCGTATGTGGAGGAGATGGTCGGCCACCTGGACCGAACCCGGGAGTTCTATGACGAACCGGCGAGTGTATTTCAGTTCGGGGGCGCCTGAAGCGTTTGACCGGCTATAGGAAGCCGGATCGTTTGGCTTTAGCCTGCCCGGCGCATCGCCACTGTGACCGAGGTTCCGGATGAAGTCTGCCCGTCTTGCCGTCGATATTGGCGGAACATTCACCGATCTGGCGTTGGAGGTCGGCGGAACCCGCACCACGGCGAAGGTGTTGACGACGCCTGCGACGCCGGAACGCGGCGTGATGGACGGGTTTCGCACGATCATCGCGGCCGCTGGGGTGGCCCCGTCGGATATCGAGTTGATTATCCACGGCACGACCCTGGCAACCAACGCGGTCATCGAGCGTAAAGGCGCCCGCACAGCGCTGATCACGACGGAAGGCTTTCGCGACGTCATCGCGATGGGCAACGAAAGCCGTTACGACCAATACGACCTGAACATCGTGCTGCCGGAACCGCTGGTGCCGCGGTATCTGCGGTTGACGGTGCCGGAACGGCTGGACAATACCGGTGCCGTGCTGCGGCCGCTGGATGAGGCGGCGGTGCGCGCACTGATCCCGGTGCTGCGGCAGGAATGCGTGGAAAGCATCGCGGTCGGGCTGCTGCATGCCTTCGTAAACCCGGCGCATGAACGCCGGATCGCGGCGATCCTGCATGAAGCGCTGCCGGATGTGCCGGTGTCGCTGTCGTCGGAAGTCTCCCCTGAAATGCGGGAGTGGGAGCGGTTTTCGACCACTGTCGCCAACGCCTATGTCCAGCCGATGATGGCCAGTTATCTGCGCCGGCTGGAAGCCGACCTGCACGCGGCGGGCGCGGTGGCCCCGCTGTTCCTGATGATGTCGGGCGGCGGGCTGACGACGATCGAAACCGCCTGCCGGTTTCCGATCCGGCTGGTGGAAAGCGGTCCGGCAGGCGGGGCCATCTTCTCCGCCCATATCGCGCGCGAATGCGGGCTGGAGAACGTGTTGTCGTTCGACATGGGCGGCACGACGGCGAAAATATGCCTGATCGACAACTTCAAGCCGCAAACCGCCCGCACGTTCGAGGTTGCCCGGGTTGGGCGGTTCCGCAAGGGATCCGGCCTGCCGCTGCGGATTCCGGTGATCGAGATGGTGGAGATCGGCGCCGGCGGCGGGTCGATCGCGCATGTGGATTCGATGGGACGCATCGAGGTGGGGCCGGAAAGTGCGGGCGCCGATCCCGGGCCGGCGTGCTATGGGCGCGGCGGCAAGCATCCGGCGGTGACGGACGCCAATCTGTCGCTGGGCCGGTACGATCCCGGTCGCTTTGCCGGCGGGTCGATCAAGCTGGATGTCGGCGCGGCGCACGATGCGCTGCTGGCCGAGGTCGGCGCGAAACTGGGCCTGACGGCCGAAATGGCCGGGCTTGGCGTGATCGAAATGGTCGATGAGAACATGGCGAACGCGGCGAGGGTTCATGCGATCGAGTCCGGCAAAACGTATGAGGGCCGCACACTGATCGCATTTGGCGGCGGAGGTCCGGTGCATGCGTGCCGGGTGGCGGAGAAAGTCGGTATCAGCCGGGTTCTGGTGCCGTCTGGCGCCGGGGTCGGCAGCGCAATCGGATTTCTGCGGGCGCCGGTTGGCTATGAGGTCGTGCGCAGCCTGTATCAGCGGTTCTCCAGCTTCGACGTCTCGGCGGTGAACGATCTGCTGGAGGATATGCGCGCCGAGGCCGAGGCCGCCGTGGCGAAAGGCAGTTTCGGCGCACCGACGACGGAAACCCGCACGGCGTATATGCGCTATGTCGGACAGGGCCACGAAATCCCGGTCCCGCTGCCGAACTATGTGCTGGGAAACGAGGATATCGCGTTGATCCGAGCCCGTTACGATGAGGAATATGCCCGGTTTTTCGATCGCCCGGTGCCGGGATCGGATGTGGAGATCATGAGCTATGCGGTTGTAGTGACAACCGCCGTGGCGGATGTGCCGGCGTCCGGGCATGACGAAAGCCTGTTCACTACCGAAGCCAAGCCAGCCCGCACGCAGCTTGTGCGCGACACGACAACCGGCGAGGTGTCGGCGTGGGGGATTTACGACCGCAAGTCTCTGACGCCAGACGCCACGATAACCGGCCCGGCGATCGTGGCGGAGGATGAGACCTCCACGCTGATCGGGCCGGGGTGGACGGCGACGGTGAATGGGCTTGGGTATATCGAGATGGTGAGGGTGTAAGATCATGTCGCACGAAACCAACGCCCTCGCGCAGATCCATCGCCAGATCATGTGGAACCGCCTGATCGCGGTGGTGGAAGAACAGGCGCAGATCATGATCCGCACCGCCTTCTCCACCACGGTGCGCGAGGCCGGGGACCTGTCAGCCGGCATCTTCGACCTGCAAGGCCGCATGATGGCGCAGGCGGTGACCGGCACGCCCGGCCACGTCAACTCCATGGCCGAATCTGTCGGGCACTTCCTGGCCAAATTCCCCGCCGCCACCATGAAGCCCGGCGACCACTACATCACCAACGACCCCTGGCTCGGCACCGGCCATCTGCACGATCTGACCGTGGTCACGCCCGCCTTTCACGACGGCGCCATCGTCGGGCTGTTCGCGAATACCGCGCATGTGATCGACATCGGCGGCCTGGGCATGGGGCCGGAAGGACGATCGGTGTTCGAGGAAGGAATGTACATCCCCATCGTGAAATGCTTCGACGAAGGCAAGCCGAACGAGACGTTCTTCGACTTCATGCGCGCCGGCTCCCGCTTGCCGGTCGAACTGGAGGGCGACATCTACTCCTTGTGCGCCTGCAACGACGCCGGGGCCAAACGGCTGGTCGAAATGATGGACGAGTTCGAGATGACCAGCCTCGCTCCGCTGGCGGCGTTCATCTTCGACAGTTCCCGCCGGGCCACGCTGGCGGAAATCACGCGGTTGCCGCGCGGCAGCTACCAGGGTGAAATCTACTCCGACGGGTATGAAGAACCGGTGCGGCTGGCTGCCTCGATGGACATCCTGGACGATGCGATCGAGGTCGATTTCGCCGGCACGTCCGGCCTGTCGTCACGCGGCATCAACGTCCCGCCGGCCTATTGCCGAGCGTATTCGAGTTTCGGGATCAAGTGCGTAGTGGCGCCGGAGATACCCAATAACTGGGCCTCCCTGGCGCCGTTCCGGATGAAAATACCGGATGGATGCATCCTGAATGCCCCCCGCCCCTATCCCGTGTCTGTCCGCCACGTGATCGGGCATCTGCTGCCGGACCTGATGATGAGCTGCCTGCATCAGGCGGTGCCGGAACGCGTCACGGCGGAGGGTGCGTCGTCGCTGTGGAACCCGCCATTGCGCGGCGGTGGTTCGATCTCCGGCCAGGCTCGCGGCAACAAGCCGGTGGTGGCCGACTTCGAGATCATCACCTTCAACTCCGGCGGCACGGGTGCCCGGCCGACCCTGGACGGGCTGAACGCGACCGCCTTCCCGTCCGGCGTGCGGACCATGCCGGTGGAGGCAACGGAAAACGTCGCCCCGATCGTGTTGTGGCGCAAGGAACTGAAGCCGGATTCAGGCGGCGCCGGGCGGACCCGCGGTGGCGTCGGGCAGATCATGGAGATCGCGACGAAGGGCGACCTGGAGTTCGCGGTGAACGCCAGTTTCGACCGCATCGCCCACGCGCCGAAAGGCCGGGAGGGCGGATTGAATGGCGCCAACGGACGGGTTGCGCGAAAATCCGGCACGGTTCTGCGGACCAAGGGCTTCCAGGTGATCCCGGACGGAGAGCGGCTGATCCTGGAACTGCCCGGCGGGGCGGGCATGGGCGATCCGGCAGCGCGCGACCCCGTGCTGGTCGCCCGCGACGTACGCGACGGGCTGGTGTCGGCCGCGAACGCCCGGGACCTATACAAAGTCGCCGTCACCGATCGGTTCGCTGTGGACGCGGCGGAAACGGCGCGGCTTCGGTCGGCGGGCTGAACGCCCGCGGCGCAGAGGCCCCGCCAGCTGCGCCGCGGTCCGGTTCCTCCCGGGGCTGGCTGCACTGTCCATGGTTTCGGGTCTGGTGTGCGCGATGTTCCTGACAGTACCGGCAACCGCATTTGCAGGTGACGGCGGCAGCGCGGGATAACGCAACGCAACAGCAATATATTACGGGATTATAATGGTTATATGCTTTTTTCATATTCGGAATGAGATTGTGCCCGAAATCGTTCGCCATCGGCCCGGCGGCGGATCGGCCGGATCGGACAACGCTTAGCCGGCCGGGCCGGTTACCGTTTGTTTTCAGTATATTATACTATAATCATTTACTTTACATGATAATGGACGGCAACAATTCGGCGTGATTGCCGATCGTGCTGTTATGCTTTCCCAATCACAGTCGCGTTGCAGGACCGATCTCAATGCGACGTGATTTTATCGGTCGCACCAGAATCGTCATTGTTGTGAAGCCGAAGGCCACGGACACGCCGCCGGCGCGCCGTGTTCGCCCGTTCGAAGGTCATTTTGGGCTCCATGCATCGATCTACAGAGACCACCCGCCTTCCCGACTTCCCAGACACTAACCCAGAGGCATAAAGATGACGACCTACAGTTGGACGAATCCAGTCAGCGGCGACTGGAACAACGGCACGTTATGGACCCCGGGAACGGTGCCCAATGCAACCGCTGACGTGTCGATCGACGCACTGGACACGATCGGCATCTACGCCGTTACGATAGCGGCGGGTGAGTCGCAAACCATCAACAGCCTGACGCTGAATGCCGCCAACAACCTGGCCGGCACCAATGCGCCGACATATACGGGTGCCCAATTCGAGATGGATGGTACCCTGACCTTCGCCCCGGGGTCGGCCGGCGTGATCGGCGGGTCGCTGCAAACCTATATGGTGTCCAACAGCGGCACGTTCGTGAACGTCGGCACGTTCGCCCCGTTCTTTCAGGGCACCGGCAACGTTCTGTTTACCGGAACCAACGGATTCTACGTCGAAAACTGGCTGCAATCCCTCGGTACCGTTACTGTGGATACGAAATCGATCAACGAGATCACCGGCGCCACGCCGACCGTCGTCGCCGGGGTCACCGTTGCCGCAAACACGATGTTCGACGGGATTTACGACGCGACCGGTGCAACCTCGGTGGTCAATCTGGGCGGCGCGCTGGAAGGGCTGATCGTCAATATCGCGACACTGGAAGGCCCGCCCGCCAACCCGACCGGGTGGTCGGAACTGGTCTTGAACGGGCCACAAACCCAGATCAATGAGTGGAACGGCAAGGCCTATGTCGGACTCGAAACAACACTGAAAGAAATCGGCGCGGCCGGCACACTGGATGTGCAGACGATGCGCGATTACACCACGACGAACACGCTGACGGTCGATGCGCGGGGCATGCTGAATCTTCAGGCCGGCACGATCACGATGGCGGGCCTTGATATCAATGGCGGCGTCGTTCAAGGCGTTGGCACGATCGCCAACGCGGTGACCAATAACGGCACACTGATGGTGCTGGCCGGAACAGCGGGCACGGTTATGGACCTGACCGGCAATCTTCTGGGTTCCGGGATTGTCGCATTCGACCATGACCTGAAAAACGCCGGCAGCATCAACAGCACCAGCGGCACACTGGATGTGGCCAGCGTCGCGGCGGGCCAGACGATCATGATGAACGGATCTGACACCCTGGTGCTGAACACGCCGTCGGCATTCGACGGCACGATCGCCGCCAATATCGGCGACCGGATCATCCTGCAGGGCATGACGGCGTCCAGCGCAGTGGACAACAGCGGGACATTGTTTGTCAGCAACGGAACGGTACCGGTGGCATCGCTGAAGTTATCGGGGACTTACACAAACGACACCTTCACGGCCAACGGGTCGATCATTACCATCGGCAGCGCCTCCGCCGTCAGCAACTTCACCGTCACCGACACCACCACCGGCGTAACGACGACCACTGCCGGCTCCCCCTACAGCGGGCCGGTCGCGGGCATCACCAATGAATATATCACCGCGACCTCCGACAGTTTGAATATCACCGCCATGTCGCCGAATTCGTTTATCCACACCGGGTCCGGCACCGATGCCATCGATGTCAGCAAAGTGAACGGCACCAACGTGCTCGACGGATCGACAGGTTCGAACTTTCTGGTGGGCGGCACCGGGTTCGACACGTTCTTTCTGGATGATCGCGGCGCCACGGCCGACACATTTTCCACCGTCGTGAACTTCCATGCCGGCGACAACGCGACCGTATTCGGCGTGACGACAAGCGACTTCACGCTGAACACTTACGACAATCAGGGTGCGGCCGGCTATACGGGCCTCGACTTCTCGTTTACCGCGGCAGGCAAGCCGAATGCCAACCTGGTGCTGACAGGCTACAGCAGCGCCGACCTGACGAACGGCACGCTGACCGTTACTTACGGCACAACGCAGGCGGTCGGCTCCACACCGGGCAGTACCTATATGTTGATCCACCACAATTAGGCACACCGAGCCCGGCTGCCGGGACCAAACAACCGCTCGGCGAACTAACGCCGAGCGGAATTGCTTTGCAAGACCGGTTCAATGCCCGGCGAGGACGGGCGAAAAGAAAATGGCTAGGTTGCAGAAGAATGCGATCATCCAAACCAGCGATCGCAAGCTCGGGCGATCGGATAAGTAGAAGATAACATACAGAATACGCGCCAGGATAAACCCGACCGCCAGCGCGTTCACCGTATCCTGCGGGGCCGCCCGCATTTCCGCAAGCAGTACGGCGGCCGCGAAGAACGGAAACGACTCGAACCCGTTCATATGGGCACCCAGCGCACGCGCGCGAAGCCCTGGCGTGTAGAACCGAGGATCGCGGGGGTTGGCGTTGTCGAATTCCTTCTTCCCATCCATCTTGGCAGGCATGATCGAGCCGATGGTCAGCACGACGGCGGCGAGAAGGCACAGGTCGGCAATGGTCATTACGGGACTCTCCGTTTAACATTAGCGGCATCTATTCCACGAACGAGATGGAAAAACCACATGGCGCTGCGCTGCGATCTGATTATCCGCGATGCGACGGTCTTCGATGGGATGGGCACGCCCCGGTTCCAGGCCGATGTCGCGGTCACCGGCGACCGGATCGTGGGTGTCGGTGATCTGGGGAATTATGAAGGCGACCGGGATCTGGATGCCGATGGCCTGGCACTGGCGCCCGGATTTATCGACGCCCATACACATGACGACCGGGCTGTGCTGTGCGGGCCGGCGTGTATGCTGTGCAAGATGTCGCAGGGTGTGACCACCGTGGTGGTCGGCAACTGCGGGATATCCCTGTCGCCGGTGCGGATGAAATCCCGCCCGGTGCCGCCGCTGGACCTGCTGGGCGACGAAACCTGGTTCGCATTCGACAGTTTCGGCGAATACGCTGATCGGCTGGCTCGCGATCCGTCCCCGGTGAACACCTATGCGCTGATCGGGCACATGTCGCTGCGGGTCGAGGCGATGAACGGCGACACACAGCGGGCAGCGACTGACAAGGAAGCCGAACATATGCGGATCCGCCTGCGCGATGCGCTGGCGCAGGGCGCATCCGGATTTTCCACCGGGCTGTACTACCCTCCGAACATGATGGCGCCGACCGATGAGGTGATCGCGGTTGCCGAGGCGCTGCGGGCGTCGGGTGGGCTGTATGTCACGCATATGCGCGATGAGGCCAACGACGTGCTGCTGTCGATCGAGGAAACCCTGAAGATCGGGCGCGCCGTGGATGTGCCGGTGGTAATCAGCCACCACAAATGCTCGATGCCGGAGAATTTCGGCCGCAGCGCGCAAACCCTGCCGGTGATCGATGCGGCGGCGCTGACGCAAAAGGTGGATTTCGACGTTTACCCGTACGCGGCGGGATCGACGGTGCTGATGCCGCACCGCCTGCGCAAGGATGTGCCGGTGCGGATTACGTGGTCGGTGCCGCATCCCGAAGTCGCCGGGCGGATGCTGGCCGATATCGCGATGGAATGGCAGATCGACCCCAAAGCAGCAGCGGAGCGGCTGGTGCCGGCCGGGGCGATCTACTTCCAAATGGACGAAGCGGATGTGCGGCGGATCATGACACACCGGCTGGCGATGATCGGCAGCGACGGGCTGCCGCACGACTCCTATCCGCATCCCCGGCTGTGGGGCACGTTCCCGCGCGTGCTGGGGCATTATGCGCGCGATCTGGGACTGTTCAGCCTGGAGGAAGCGGTGCGCAAAATGACCGG
>JAKBCJ010000476.1 GCA_021807975.1 Pseudomonadota bacterium
GTAGGCGGACTCCAGAAAATTCATCAGTCCCAAACGGAACAGAGGCTGCCCGTCCACGATCAAAACCCTGATCCGCCGGCTTCCGGCTGCGAAACTATCCATTTTGACCCTACCGCGGATTTTGTGGTGCTTTGACTAGAATTCGATATTGCAACAAAAAGCTTCATCGAAACAAGTCTGCTGATGCGCGGAGACCGAACGATCAGATCGGGTAGCATGCGGTCAGCTTGTCGGTGCGCGCGCCGAGCGGAGCGATCATCGCGCCGAACCAATCGGAGTAGGTGATTGACACGACGTCGTATTGTCCTGGCGCATTATTGCAGGTCGTGGATGTTGTCACCGTTATATTGGCAGCGGTGATTTTGGCTTGAGAGATCAGGGCGTTCGCCATTGTCAGCGCGTAGTTCTGGGTGCGCAGCACGTCCGTTGGATAACTGGCATTGGCGGTGCAGTTGGTGGAATTGGTGGCGATGCATCGCGCGGACAGGGCGGCGATCGACTGCATCGTGCCTTTGGTCCACATCATCAGGCTGATTTCGATACTGCCGACCAGCATGGGGAGCATCAGGGCCAGGACGACCGCGGCTTCGGGAAGTGTCGAGGCTTTGGTCTGCCTGAAAAATCGTCTGTTCATTTCAGCCTCACCACGACAGTATCGGAAATCTGATCTCCGCTGAGGGACAGGCTGGTGGCCAGACGGAAAGTCCCCTTTAGCGTATAGGTTGCTTTGATTTGGATATAGGAACCGGGGGTTGTTCCGTCGGGGCATGTCGCGGTGCAGACGATGGTTGCGCCCAGGGTTGCCGGGGTACCGGATGGGCAGTAGCAGGCGACTCCGGTGGAACCGCCTGGCGGATAGGACACCGAAACCGCCGAAACCGCCGCGGACAGCGGATCGGGCGGCGATGCGGTCAGCGGATACGCATTTTGAATCACGGATGTGATGTTGGCGGTCGAAACGGTGGTGCCCTGACGAAATGCGTAGTACCCGCCTTGAGAGACTGCATTTGAAAGGCATGTCCGGCTCCATTCCGCGAGTCCGTAGTCGGCGGCGCCGGCGAGAAACAGGGCAACGACGGGTGCGGTGATCGCGAATTCGATCAAGGCTGTTCCCCGGTTGTCGCGGGCGGCGGGGGCACGACGGGCGAATGCACGAAACCGCATGACGGACCTCATTGAACCAGTTTTGCCGAGCTTGTGCCGGGCATGGCGCTGAATGGCAGCAGGCCGTAGGAGTCGCACTCGGCGGCAAGCGAGGTGCTGCCGCTGAAGGTGGCGGATTTGACGATCATTTCGCCGCAGCCGTCGTCGCTTCCGCTAGTGGATGCACCGCTGACATTCACCGCGCCATTGGGATAATAGAACAGACCGGTGAAGGAGAACGTGCCGCTTCCGCTGATCGATGAGGCCGCGGTGCCGTTGCTGGCATAGGCGATTCCGGACGAGGTGCCGGTTTGCGGTGCTTTGATGGATACGGGCGATGCCCCGGATATCGCGAGACTTCCGTTGCTGAAAATTGTCACGCCGGATCCGGATAATTCGCCGCTGCCACCGACTGTTATGTTGCCGTAAACATAGTAAACTCCCGGGTTCATTTTTACCTCGAAGTCGCCCCCGACAGAGATGCTGCTGTAGCAGCCGGGTGAAATTGTCTGCGACGTCGGAGCTGGCCATGGCGCCGGGCTGAAGGCGGTGCCCCCGCTGCATGCCGCGGCGCTTGCGAAGCCGGCTTGCATTACCGACGATGTCGCATAGGGATCGGGGATCTGGGGTACGGATTCGACCGTGACGGGGATCGAAAGATAGCTGGGGATTGACTTCGCTGTTGCGTAGATACCCTGTGCGGAGATCGACGGACTGCCGGTTACGTCGAGGGTGCCGGATGAAAAGACATACCCGGCATCGATTTCGGCGCTGCCGGAGATTTCTATTCCGTCATCGGATCGGACGGTGCAGCCCTCGGACGAAATTTCGGATGCGCCGGAAACCTGGATTCCATAACCGGTCGTGGTGCCGCCGCCGTAATCCTGCAATGTCAGCAGGCATGGCTGACCACCTGTGCCGGCCGAGGTCGCGACTTCGGCGATTGCTGTCGTTGTAATGGTTTTGGTTATCCCACCCGGGAAGGCGAACCCGACAAAAGCCGTCGAAGCCGGCGTTTGCACCGTGACCGCGAATGTGGTGTCGGTCGGATTGATGATCCCGGCCCCGGTTGCCACGACGACCGAAATATTATTGTCGCTGAGTGTTCCCGCGGTTGTGCTGCCGGACCAAGCCTTGGCCGATGCACCGGCCACATTGTTCATTTCGGCAACATAGGCACCATACGTCGCGGAATTTTGCACGGAGGCGCCGGTTATGAAGGACTCCGCTGCCGCGGTTGCCGCGGTATCGGCTGCGCGTTGCATGCGTTGTTTCATTACGGTCCACCCGCTGACCTCGATTCCAAGCGCAACCCCCATGGCTAAGACCGGCGCGGTAATTCCCACCAATATGGCGACGGTCGCGCGGTCACCGAGCGGCGGCACCGGGCGGTGGCTCAGTTTGTGGGAAATAGTCCCGGGTGGTAACATTTTTATGATATGAACCATTTGTTCTACGACTTTTGCCGTATATCTGTTGGTTGCGTAATTGACCATATTTTGATGACGAATACAACCGGCCATCTGGCGATGATTGGGGCCTCATTTCTGGCCATCTGGCCAGTTTCAATAAAAGTCTCAAAGCGGTAACATTTGGTATCAATGAGGAGCGAAACATGCTGATCCTTCAGATAGGTGAGCGGCCCTTACGGCGAGACCAGGATTCCGGCGACTTGGAGCGCAATGGATTCCACCGGGAACGCGTGGATACGCTCGAAGAGGCAATTTCGTTTATAGAACTATACGAGTTCGATGTGGTTCTCGCGGATTTAGACTTGCGCAGAACGCCGGGCTTCGACCTGATTCGTGAGATTCGGACCGTTTCGCGAATCCCGATTATCGGGATTACAACATCTCTTGATCCGCGCATGAAAATTACCGCCCTCGACCTCGGCGCAGACGATGTACTCACCCAAATGTGTGGTCTTGAAGAAATCATGGCGCGCATCCGGGCCGTGGTGCGCCGCGGGTATGGTCATACCGAATCCGTTCTTCGTTTCGGCCGTCTTGAACTTAGTCTTGTCGCCCGGGAGGCTCGGGTCGATACTTTGCCGCTGCGTCTTGGACCGAAGGAATATTTGTTACTGGAATTCCTGGTCCTGAAACGTGGGTCGGCCGTGAGTAAAACCGCATGCATGGCCCATTTGTATGGCACCGACGATTATCCCGAGGCAAAAACCATCGATGTGGTGCTGTGCCGCTTGCGCAAGCGCCTGGCACCGCACGGCCTGGCTGATACGATCGAAAGCGTCTGGGGATTCGGTTACAAGCTCAACGTATCGGTGCCGGAACCGGCAATGCCCGTCGCCCCCGCCACAACCGCCCGGCGGGGACGCCTGGCGCACGCATAATGTCCCGGCGCTCGGTTCGATGGCTGGTGGGGATCGGAATCCTGGCGTCGGTAACCGCCGCACAGGCGCAGCCAGCCGATGACCGGTCCGTTTGTCAGCAAGTGGGGCGGGCGGCGGAGCAAGCGTTCGGTCTGCCGGCCGGGATCCTGGCCGCGATCGGTAAGGCCGAAAGCGCACAATGGCCATGGACAGCGAATGTCGATGGGGCGGCCGAGGTGTACCCGAACAA
>JAKBCJ010000477.1 GCA_021807975.1 Pseudomonadota bacterium
CGTATTTGCCGGCACTCTGTCGGATATGGGACAGAAGGCCAAGGCCACACCTGGGCACCGCGGCTTCTTCACTCAGTTAAACTCATGACAGACTATGTGGTGTTGCGCCGCGCGGTGAACGCTGGCGGCCGAGGCATCCTTAAAATGGCGGACCTGTGGGCAATCCGCGTTGCGTGAGGCCTGGAAAATGTCCGCACCCCGGGGCAAAGCGGCAATGTCCTGTCCCGAAGCGACCGAGCAGACCGAGTCCTGAAGCAGGAGCTTGAACGCGCTGCTACCGACAAAATGGGCAGAACCGCCGGCGTCTTGATCCGCGCTATCCTCGAACTCAGGGCGGTGCTGGACGCAAAGCCATTCCGAAAGCCCGATCCCGCGTCCGTCGGGGTTATCTTTCTGCCCAAGCTTCCGCCGGTCAGGCTGCTGACCTTGCGCTGGGGGGCGGAAGACCTGCGAATGATCGGCCGCTCCAGGCTGAAACTGCCCTTCGCCGCCGGCGGCACCACCCGCAACCTGAACATGACCGCCAAAATCGTCGCTATGGCGGGGGCCTGAACAGCGATCCTCGCCTCCCGCATGGCGAAACGCCGCATCTGCTGATACACGCCGCCGCCATGATCACGAAGCGCTCCGACCGCACGTTCGACCTGCTCCTTCGCCTTTGGCGGGAGCATCTGGTTCACCACAAGCCCCGCCTGCTTCTGGTGACGGCCCTGACGCTGCTGATGGCCGGCACGACGGCGCTGTATCCAGTGGTCATCAACCACGCCTTCGACATGTTCACCGCCCATGACGAACGGATACTGTATCAGATTCCGGCGCTGGTGATCTTCGTTACCGGGGTGAAGGCTATCGCGCAGTATTTCCAGAACGTGCAGGTTCAGCAGGTTGTCCTGCTGGTTATCCGCGAGCTGCAAGGCCGCATGTTCGCCCACCTGACCCGCGCGGATCTGGCCCGCCTGGAGCGTGAGGCCCCCGCCCAGCTTGCCGCGCACTTCACCACCGATGCCGCCACGATCCGCGAGGCACTGACGAAGGCCGTCAACGGGGTCGCCGATGTCATCACCGTCATCGGCCTCGTCGGCAGCATGATTTACCTGAACTGGCTGCTGTCGCTGATCGCCGCCGCGATGTATCCGCTGGCAATCATGCCGATCGAGCGCATCGGCCGCCGTGTCCGTAAAGCCTCGGGCGGCATGCAGGAACGGGTGGGCGCCACAGCCGCACTGCTGAACGAGAGTTTTGCCCAGGCCCGCACCGTCCGCGCCTACCGGCTGGAGGCGCAGGAAAGCCGGCGGGCGGATGCGGCGTTCGCGGACCTGTATAAATCCCTGCTGCGGATGACCAAAAGCCGCTCCCGCGTTGAGCCGGTACTGGAGGTTCTGGGCGGTGCCGCCGTTGCCGCCGTGATTGGGTTCGAGGGATGGCGCGCCGCTGTCAGCGACCATGCGCTGGGCGATTTCACCGGTTTCGTCGCCGCCTTGCTGATCGCCGCCCGCCCGCTGCGCGCCCTGGGATCGCTCAACGCCGCCCTGCAGGAGGGCCTCGCCGGCATGGTTCGCATCTTTGCCATCGTTGACGAGCAACCCGGGATCAAGGACCGGCCCGGCGCCATGCCGCTGCCCGCCGGACTGGGCCATGTCGAATTTGACAACGTCCGCTTCGTCTATCCCGACGGGCGCGAAGGCTTGCGCGGCCTGACGTTCCAGGCGCTTCCGGGCACCACGGTCGCCCTTGTCGGCCCTTCCGGCGGCGGCAAATCCACCGCCCTGTCGATGATCCCCCGGCTGCAGGATGCCTCCGCCGGCGCCGTGTATATCGACGGCGCCGATGTCCGTGCCGTTACCCTGGCCAGCCTGCGCGATTCCATCGCCTATGTCGGTCAGGACGCACTGCTGTTCGACGACACGGTGGCCGCGAATATCGCGATGGGCCGCCCCACGGCCTCCCGGGCTGAAATCGAGGCCGCTGCCGAAGCCGCTGCCGCCGCCGGCTTCATCGCAGCCTTGCCGCTGGGTTACGAAACGGTCGTTGGCCCTGGCGGTCAGCGCCTGTCCGGCGGCCAGCGCCAGCGGGTTTCCCTGGCCCGTGCGCTGTTGCGAGATCCTCGCATCCTGCTGCTGGACGAGGCCACCAGCGCGCTCGACACCGAAAGTGAGGCCGCCGTCCAAACTGCGCTGGCGGCGCTGCGAAAAGGGCGGACGACGATCGTTATCGCCCACCGTCTGTCCACCGTCCGGGATGCCGATCTGGTCGTTGCGCTGGCCGATGGCCGGGCGCAGGAATGCGGCACCCATGCTCAACTGCTGGAACGGGACGGCCTGTATGCGCGTCTGGTCCGCAGCCAAAGCCTGCTGGGCGCCTGATCGTCCATCGATATCGAATACCGGTTACGGTTGAAACCGGTTTGTAAACCCGTCCATGCCTCAATGCCCCGGTCACACCAAACTTCGGGCAACGAGCACATCATGATCAGCCTTTTTCAATCGGACGCAACGCCTGGAGTCTTTGGCTTCACCCGGGACGCCACCGGGCAGAATCTGCCGACCCGCTTCGCCCCGTGGCGGAAGAACCAACAGGCCAGTTCGCTGTTTCTGGGTGCGGGCGAATCCTCGGCGCAGGTCGGTACTGGTGACCCGGTGATCCGCGCCGTGGACGCACAGGGGTTTTATCTGGTCGGCGCCCCGTCCCGGCAGGTGCGTTACCGTCACTGGTAACACCCGGGCTCAGTTGAACGACACGCCGCCTGACAAGGCGACCGTTTGGCCGGTCATGTAGGCGTTGCCGATCAGCATCATCACGACCTCCGCCACCTCCGCGCCGGTGCCGAACCGTCCAAGCGGGATACGGGCGGGGGAGGACGCGAGGCCTGATTTCACCATGTCGGTCTCGATCAGGGATGGCGCCACCGCGTTGACGGTGATGCCTTGCTTGACCAGCCGGGCAGCATAGCCGCGGGTCAGCCCCTCCATCCCGGCTTTGGACGCGTTGTAGTGCAGGCCCACGCCGCCCGCCCCACGCGCCGCGCCGGAGGAGATGTTGACGATCCGCCCCCACGCCCGGGCCCGCATGTGCGGTAAAACCGCTTGAGTACACAGGAACGCGGATTTCAGGTTCACCGCGATGGTTTCGTCGAAATCGGCCTCGGTCAGGTCGTCGATCCCGCGGATCAGGGCGATCCCGGCGTTGTTGATCAGGATATCGGCCGGCCCAAATTCGGCTTCCACCTTCGCCACCATTCCCGCCACGGCGTCGGCCTCGGACACATCCGCCGCCACGGTGATTGCCCGGCATCCCATGGCGCGAACCGACGCGGCTATGGTTTCCGCATCGCCAGCGCGTTCCCGGTAGTTGATAACGACGTCCGCACCGGCTTCGGCCAACGCCCGCACGATCGCGGCGCCGATGCCGCGCGATCCGCCGGTTACCAGGGCCACACGGCCTTTGAGATCGATGTTCATAACTACTCCTGTACGTGCCGTTGAGGCGCCTCGAGACGCGGCTGCGGGGGCAGGGGCCCTAACGGCGCCGATGATCGAACGCCTTCGCGATTCTGCGCTTCGGGGCGTTCCTCGCGCAACGTCCAAGTGGCCGTCAGCAAGGTGGGCGCGGGCGGGATGGCATTGGACATGCGCGGTTTCTCCCGAGCCGGTGTGAATTCCGCCCGGGCGGCGATGACGGGGTTGCCGCCGGCCAACCGCTGACATCAGATCGGA
>JAKBCJ010000059.1 GCA_021807975.1 Pseudomonadota bacterium
AAAAGGACATACGATGAAGTTTAGATATTTAATATTCGCGGCAGCAGCGCTGGCGGCGACGGCGACCGGGGTGAAGGCCCAGGGCTTCAGCGATACCTGGATGGGTGTTCGCGACGCCACAACGGTCTCGAATGTGGGGGCCGAAAAAGGCAGCCGCAACGTCAACCAGATCATCACGAACTTTGGGCATTTCGATGCCGGCGATTATGGTTCGAACTTCTTCAGCGTCGATGGCCTGTTCTCTAACGCTAACGAACCCGCCAACAATTCGGCCGGCGGTGCCACCGAATTCTATGCTGTTTACCGCGGGCAGTTAAGCCTGGATAAGTATTTGGGTCTGAATACAAAATTCGGCCCGTTCCAGGCCATCACGTTCGAATTCGGCGGCGACTGGGAAGGTGAAAATTCACAGTTCGCGCCTAGCAAGAAGGCTTTGGTCGCCGGTCCGAATTTCCATTTCGACGTGCCCGCCGGTTTCCTGAATATCGGCGCGCATGTTTATCACGAATGGAACAACAACGGCATCTGTAACGGCAGCACCGCACCCGGCTCTTGCATCTTCAATGGCGGCAGCGGCGGTCCGGTGAACTTCGCTACCACGGCCGAATTCGAAGTGGTCTGGATGTTTCCGCTGACGTTTACCGGCTTGCCGTTGGACTTCCGGGGCTTCACCAACGTCATCCTGCCGAAGGGCAAGGATGGCTTCGGCAACCAGACAGCAACCGAAGTGCTGGCCCGCCCGTCTTTGTATCTGGACGTCGGCAAGATGATCATGAACAAGCCGAACCGGCTGTATGCCTACTTCCAGGTCGAACTGTGGGACAACAAGTACGGCGAAAATCATGCGCTGGCCGGCAACTCCGGTTCGCAGGAAGTGTCTCCGGTGTTTGGCGTCGAATATCACTTCTGATAGTGCTCTCGCGGCGGTCTCCGGACCGCCGCGAATTTTTTGGCCTCGAGGGAAATGCCGATGATCGACCTGCTGCTCGACTGGATCAATCTGCTGGTCCGTTGGATGCACGTCATCGCCGGTATCGCCTGGATCGGCTCCTCGTTCTACTTCATCGCGCTCGATGCGGGCCTGACCCCCAACCCCCGGCTTGACCCCCGTGTGAAGGGCGAAGCCTGGCAGGTGCATGGCGGTGGCTTTTACAACATCCAGAAATTCTCGGTCGCGCCGGAGTTCATGCCAGAGCATCTGACCTGGTTCAAATGGGAGGCGTACGGGACCTGGATTTTCGGTTTCCTGCTGCTGGTGCTGACATATTACCTCAACCCCAGCGTCTATCTGATTGACCCGTCGGTGATGAATATCGCCCCGGCGGACGCGGTTCCCGCCGCCGCGGCGTCCCTGGTGATCGGCTGGTTTGCCTACGATCGGCTGTGCAAGTCCTGGTTCGGACGGGAAACCGGACGCCTCGCGGTTTCCGGCTTCGTTCTGTTCCTGGCCGCTGCATATGGCTATACACATGTCTTTAGCGGGCGCGGGGCGTTTATCCAGGTCGGTGCGCTGGTTGCTACCATCATGGCGGCCAACGTCCTGGTGGTGATCATTCCCGGTCAGCGTAAAGTCGTGGCCTCCCTGCTGAAGGGGCAGGTGCCCGATCCGATCCATGGCCAGGTCGCCAAGCAACGATCCGTTCACAACAACTATCTGACGTTGCCGGTCGTGTTCACGATGCTGAGCAACCATTACTCGTTTACATATGCCTCGCCGAAATGGAGCTGGCTGATCCTGGCCTGCATCTTCATCGCCAGCTTTCTGGTGCGGCACTGGTTCAATACGATGCACGCTGGAAAGAAGCCGGATTGGCGACTGTGGCCGGCGGCGGCGGTGCCCGTTGCGTGCGCGATTGCTCTCGGGATTCTGGGGCAACCGTCGGCGCTGCTTGCCGATGCCGATGCGCCGCCGGTGCGCTTTGCCGAGGTGCAACAAATCGTCGATCACCGTTGCCACGTATGTCATGCGGCCAAGCCGCAATTTCCGGGATTTGCCGAACCGCCGAAGGGCGTGATGTTCGATACGCCGGCCCAGATCAAGCGTCAGTCGCCGCAGATCATGGCTCAGGCGGTCAAGACCCATACGATGCCGCTGGGTAACGTGACAGAGATAACCGATGCCGAGCGTTCGGTGTTGGGATCATGGATCGTGGCTGGGGCGCGGCTGAATTGACCAACGAGGCAAACATCGCTGATGGTAAATACATATGTATGACGATGTGCTTACCGAATGTTCATCATGCCGTGATTCGGACACGGGATGGTTAATCGATAACCGGTTAAGCGACGCGGGCTGATATTTGTGACGTTTCCTCGTTGACCGTTTTATCGAACCTGTCCTTAGCTGCGTGTCGATACCGCTGCACCTAATCATGACGGCCGAAAGGACAGGCAGCGCGATGCGCGACGCGATTCACTTCCGCCTTGGCACTGAAGACCGGATATTGCGGGACGTAGATCCGACCATGACCGTGCTGGAATATCTGCGCGGCCCCGAACGTATGTGCGGCACCAAGGAAGGCTGTGCGGAGGGCGATTGCGGTGCCTGCACGGTTGTGCTGGTGGGTGCGGATGGCCGGCACGACGCGGTGAATGCGTGTGTGCTGTTCGTGCCGGCCCTGGATGGGCGCCAGCTGCTGACGGTGGAACATTTGGCGGGACCGGACGGTGCATTACATCCGGTGCAGCAAGCCATGGTGGACCGCCACGGGTCGCAGTGCGGATTCTGTACACCCGGGTTCGTGATGTCGCTTTACGCATTGCGCACCGAAGCCAAACCGGACCGCGCGGCGGTTAACGAGGCGCTGGCGGGGAATTTGTGCCGCTGCACTGGCTACCGCCCGATTGTCGATGCCGCGATGGATGTCTGCACCGGTCAAGACGCCCCGATGCCGGTGCCGTTGCCGCCAACCGTCGGTACGCTAGCGCTCTCCTATGGCGACAAGCGGTCGTTCTCACCGCGGACCGCCGACGAACTCGCTGGCATTCTGCTGGACTATCCGGATGCCACGATCGTGGCCGGCGGAACCGATGTTGGCCTTTGGGTGACCAAGCAGCACAAGAAACTGCCGGTGACCGTGTCGCTGGATGCGGTCGCGGACCTGCGCGGGGTCGAGGAAACCGCCGATACAATCAGGATCGGCGCGGGCGCCACCTATCAGGATGCGCTGCCGCTGCTGGAGGAACACTTTCCGGACTTTGGCGCGATGATCCGGCGCATCGGCTCCCGCCAGATCCGCAATCGTGGCACGATCGGCGGCAATATCGCCAACGCCTCGCCGATCGGGGATTCGCCGCCGGCCCTGCTGGCGTTGGATGCATCCCTTGTGCTCCGTCGCGGCGATGTGCGGCGAACAGTCAGGCTGGACGCGTTTTTCACCGGTTACCGGCAGACGGTACTAACCCCGGGGGAATTCATCGAACGGATCGACGTGCCGCTACTGAGCGCGGGCGAGGTTTTCCGCTGCTACAAAGTCTCCAAGCGCTTCGACCAGGATATCTCGGCGGTCTGCGCGGCATTCCGCCTGCGGATCGAAGACGGAATCGTGCGCGATATCCGCATCGGCTATGGCGGCATGGCGGCCACGCCGTTACGCCCGCGCGCCGTGGAGGACGCGCTGGCCGGCCGTCCGTGGAATGAGGCAACGATCCGCATGGCGCAAGCGGTGATGGACAGCGCGATGGCGCCGCTTTCCGACATGCGGGCAAGTGCCTTGTATCGCCGTACCGTCGCGCGCAACCTGCTGCTGAAATGCTTCCTGGAAACTAAGGAGGAGGCAGTCGTGACCCGGCTGGCACCGGTATGAACGCGATCGTGCCCGTCCTCGGCGCCTCCATCCCGCATGACAGCGCGCCCAAGCATGTCAGCGGTAAGGCCATCTATATCGACGATATGCCCGAACCGCCCGGCCTGCTGCACGCCTGTCTCGCGCTAAGCCCCCACGCCTACGCCCGCATCAAATCGATGGACCTCAGCGCGGTGATCGCGACGCCCGGCGTTTTCGCCGTGATGACGGCCAAGGATGTCCCCGGCGTCAACGATGTCGGCCCCGCCTTCCCGGGCGATCCGATCTTCGCCGACGGACTGGTTGAGTACCACGGCCAATCCCTCTTCGGCGTCGCCGCCACCAGCATGGCCCTCGCTCGGGAGGCCGCGTCCAAAGCGGTGATCGAATACGAAATCCTCACGCCCATCCTGACAATCGACCAGGCACTGGACGCGCAAACCTTCGTCCTGCCGACCCAGATCATGCAGCGCGGCGACGCTGACTCCGCCCTGGCGAACGCGCCGCTGCGCCTGTCGGGGCGGATCGATGTCGGCGGCCAGGAGCATTTCTACCTGGAAGGCCAAGTCGCCATGGCGGTCCCCGGCGAGGACGGCGACATGCTGGTCCACAGCTCCACCCAGCACCCGACCGAAGTGCAGCATCTCGTCGCTCGGGCGTTGAAACTGTCGGACAACGCCGTGGTGTGTGAGACGCGGCGGATGGGCGGCGGCTTTGGCGGCAAGGAATCCCAAGCTTCGTTGATCGCCGTGTCGGCCGCGCTGCTGGCGCAAAAGACCGGGCGTCCGGTGAAGCACCGGCTGGACCGCGACGACGACATGATCCTGACCGGCAAGCGCCACCATGCCCGGATCGACTACGATGTCGGTTTCGGTAAGGACGGCCGCATCCTGGGCATCAAGTTCATGCACGCGATCGGTTGCGGCTACTCGCCCGACCTGTCGGGTGCGATCGCCGACCGGGCGATGTTCCATGCCGATAATGCGTATTATCTTGATCACGTTCACATCGTGTCGCACCGCTGCAAGACCAATACAGTGTCCAACACCGCGTTTCGCGGCTTCGGCGGCCCGCAAGGCATGGTGGGAATCGAGCATGTGGTGGACGAGATCGCCCGCCATCTGCGCATCGATCCGCTGACGGTGCGTAAGCGCAACTTCTACGGCAAGCGCGACCGCAACATCACGCCGTATCACATGAGGGTGGAAGACAACATCATCCCCGAACTGGTGGCGGAGCTGGAACGCGAGTCCGGCTACGGAGCGCGCCGCAAGGAGGTGCAGGCGTTCAACGCGGCGAACCCATGGGTCAAGCGCGGGCTGGCGCTGACCCCGGTCAAGTTCGGGATTTCGTTCACGCTGACCCATATGAACCAGGCCGGCGCGCTGGTGCATGTCTATACCGATGGCAGCGTGCGGTTGAACCACGGCGGCACCGAGATGGGGCAGGGGCTTTACCTGAAGGTTGCCCAGATCGTTGCCGCGGAGTTCGGCATCGGTCTGGACCGGGTGAAGATTACCGCCACAACGACCGCCAAGGTGCCCAATACCTCGCCAACCGCCGCATCGTCGGGCACCGACCTGAACGGCAAGGCAGCGCAAACGGCGGCGCGGACGATCAGGCAACGTATGGCAGGCGTCGCGGCCATCGCGTTTGGTGTTCAACCGGCCGAGGTAATGTTTGCCGCCGGCAAGGTAAGCGGCGGCGGCAAGGAGCTGACGTTCGGCGAAGTCGCCAAACTGGCACACCGGACTCGGGTGTCGCTGTCCTCCACCGGCTACTACAGCACGCCGAAAATCCATTACGACACCAAAATACATCAGGGCCGTCCGTTCTACTACTTCGCCTATGGCGCGGCGGTTTCGGAGGTCGAGGTCGATACATTGACCGGGGAATACCGGCTGCGGCGCGTCGATATCCTGCACGATGCGGGGCAGTCGCTGAACCCGGCGATCGACCTGGGTCAGGTGGAGGGCGGTTTCGTCCAGGGCATGGGCTGGCTGACGACCGAGGAACTTTGGTGGGACGACAAAGGGCACCTGCGGACGCATGCGCCCTCGACCTATAAAATCCCCGCCTGCGGCGATATTCCGGCGGCGTTCAACGTGTCGCTGTTCAAGGCGGGACGGAACAAGGAGGACGTGGTCTATCGCTCCAAAGCGGTGGGTGAGCCGCCGTTGATGCTGGGCATCGCGGTGTTCCAGGCGCTGCGCGATGCGGTCGCTGCCTGCGGCGATGGCTGGACGGTGCCGCGCTTCGACGCACCGGCCACCGCCGAACGGGTGCTGATGGCGATCGAGAGCGTCAGAGCCCGCGCTGCGATCCCGCAAACACAGGTGGCCGATTGATGGCGGCTTGGCTGGATGCCCTGGCCGCGGCGGAACGCGACAACCAGCCCGCCGTGCTGGTGACGGTGCTGGCTGCCAAAGGCTCCACGCCGCGGGAGCCTGGGGCGAAAATGGTGGTATCCGCCGACGGCCTGGCAGGCACCATCGGCGGCGGCAACCTTGAATACCAGTGCGAGGCCGCGGCGCGGGACCTGCTGGCTTCGGGCGCGGAGGGGAATTCGACGCGGGACTTCCCGCTTGGGCCGAGCCTGGGTCAATGTTGCGGCGGCCATGTGACGGTGCTGTTTGAGGTTGTGCGCCCACCCAAGCTGCAAATCGCCCTGTTCGGCGCCGGGCATGTCGGCAAGGCGCTGGTGCGGTTGCTGACTGACCTGCCGTGCCGCGTGCAGTGGATCGACCCTCGCCCAGAGGCTCTGCCGGCCAATCTACCGCCGAATGTCACCCCGGTGCGGACCGCCCAACCGGCGCAGGCGATCGCCGGCCTGTCGCCCGGCAGCGTGGTTCTGGTGATGACGCACGATCACCGGCTGGATTTCGAGATTGTCGCCGCGGCGCTGCAACGCCCCGATCTGGCGACGGTCGGCCTGATCGGATCGAACACCAAACGCGCACGCTTCCTCGGCCGTCTGGCCCGCCAGGGCATCCCCGCCGATCGTTTGATCTGCCCGATCGGGCTGCCGGGCATCGAGGGCAAGGAGCCCGCCGTCGTCGCGCTGTCGGTCGCCGCGCAGATACTGCAACTTCAACGATCCTTTCCAACGACCAAGCGGAGCGTCGCCGAGATGCCAAAGATCGAACGAAGCTGCGGCGACTGCGTTTGTCCGCCCGTGACCGCAAGGGCGCCGCGCTGATGCCGGCCGAGGACCACATGCGGCGGGCCATTGGCCTGTCGTTGGAAATGATGCGGTCCGGCCGTGGCGGCCCGTTCGGCGCGGTGATCGTGAAGGACGACAAAATCGTCGCCGAGGGATTCAATCAGGTCACCTCCACCAACGATCCGACGGCGCATGCCGAGGTCGTCGCCGTCAGGCTGGCCTGTCAGGCACTGGGCACGTTCGATCTGACCGGGTGCGAGATTTACACCAGTTGCGAACCCTGCCCGATGTGCCTCAGCGCCATCTACTGGGCTCGGCTTGGCCGGATCTATTATGCCAACGATCGTGAAGACGCCGCCAGGATCGGGTTCCGGGACGATTTTCTGTATCACGAAATCCCGCTGCCGCTGGCGCAGCGGTCGATTCCGATCCAACCGCTGTTGCGGGCGGAAGGCTGGGCCGCGTTCGAGGAGTGGGACCGGAAGCCGGATAAGATCGAGTATTAGCTATCCCCGCCCGGGCGGCGGAATGGCACCGTTTGATCGGCGTCAACGCCACCGCTTCCTAATCGTGCTTCCTCCCGGCCAAGAGAACCGGGAGACCTCGCCGCATGGCTCAAGGCACTTCGCGTGACCTGACACCGGTCATCGACCTGACGCTGGACCGAGGCACCGGACCGTTCCGCACCCGCCATCCGGTTTGGTCCGACCTTCGCCCGCCCTGCAACAACGCCTGTCCGGCGGGGGAGAACATTCAGGCCTGGCTCGCGCAGGCGCAGGCCGGCGATTATCGGAAGGCATGGGAAACCCTCGTCGCGGATAATCCGCTGCCCGCCACGCATGGCCGCGTCTGCTATCACCCCTGCGAAACCGCCTGCAATCGCGGGGAGATGGATGCGGCGGTGTCGATCCACGCCGTCGAGCGCTTTCTGGGTGATCGCGCCACCGCCGAGGCCTGGGATTATCCCCCCGCCGAACCGCGATCCGGCAAACGCGTCCTGGTTGTCGGCGCGGGTCCGTCCGGCTTATCGGCGGCGTACCATCTGACGCGACTTGGCCACCAGGTCGAAATCCACGAAGCTGGCCCCGTCGCTGGCGGCATGTTGCGGTTCGGAATCCCCGCCTATCGCCTGCCACGGGCCGAACTGGCCGCCGAAATAGCGCGGATCGAGCGGTTTGGGGTGAAGATCGTGTTCAACCATCCCGTTACCGACGTCAAGGCCGAACAGATCCAGGGCAAATTCGACGCGGTGTTCGTCGCGATCGGCGCGCACATCGCGCATCACGCCGAAATCCCGGCCAATGACGCCGCCCGTATCCTGGACGCGGTTTCCCTGCTGGGCGACGTCGGTGCAGGCGGAACACCCGCGCTCGGGCGGCGGGTCGTGATCTATGGCGGCGGCAACACGGCGATGGACGCCGCGCGCACGGCAAGGCGCCTGGGTGCCGAGGAAACGGTGATCATCTACCGGCGCGACCGAGCGCATATGCCCGCGCATGGATTTGAGGCGGATGAGGCGCTGGAGGAGGGCGTGCAAATTCGCTGGCTGACCAGCATCAAGGAGGTCGTGGGGCCGTCCCTGACGGTCGAGCGTATGGAACTGGACGACAAGGGCCGTCCGCATCCCACGGGAGAGTTCGATACGCTGGAAGCCGACAGTGTCATCCTCGCCTTGGGGCAGCAGACCGATAGCGGGTTTCTGCGCAATATCCCCGATATCGAGGCCAAACCCGACGGCACGGTGGTCGTCGATCGGCAGATGATGACCGGGCATCCAGGCCTGTTCGCGGGCGGCGACATGGTGCCCAGCGAACGCACCGTCACCATCGCCACGGGCCACGGCAAGCTCGCCGCCCGCAATATCGATGCCTGGCTGCGCGGGCAGGCTTATGTGCCGCACGACAAAGCGCCGGTTGTTACATTCGACATGCTGCACCTGCCGGTGTTCAGCGACGTCGATCCAGCCACCCAGCCCGGGATCGCCGCGGAAGACCGCCTGTCCGGCTTCGCCGAAATCCTCATCGGCCTCACCGAACCCGCGGCTCGGCATGAAGCGCAACGCTGCCTGAGCTGCGGCGTCTGCTTCGAATGCGACAACTGCTTCGCGGCCTGTCCGGAGCAGGCGATCGTCAAGCTGGGGCCGGGGAATGGTTATCGCCTGAACGAAGACCGCTGCACCGGCTGCGCGACATGTTTCGACCAGTGCCCCTGCCACGCGATCCAGATGGTGGCTGCCCCCCGGCAACGGATCGCCTGAAGGAGACTCCGATGTCCCAAACCCACGCAACGATGGACGGCAATACCGCGGTCGCGCATGTGGCTTACCGGGTGAATGAGGTCTGCGCGATCTATCCGATCACCCCGTCCTCCACGATGGCCGAACTCGCGGATGAGTGGGCCGCGCTGGGGATTAGGAACATCTGGGGCAACATCCCGATCATCCAGCAGATGCAAAGCGAGGGCGGGGCAGCGGGCGCGGTTCATGGCGCGCTGCAATCCGGCGCCCTGACCACGACGTTCACAGCGTCGCAGGGTTTGCTGCTGATGATTCCAAACATGTTCAAGATCGCCGGGGAGCTGACGCCGGCGGTGTTCCATGTCGCGGCGCGCGCCTTGGCCACCCAGGCGTTGTCGATCTTCGGCGACCATACCGATGTGATGGCGGTGCGCTCCACCGGGTTCGCCCTCCTCTGTTCGGCCAGCGTGCAAGAGGCGCACGACATGGCGTTGATCGCCCAGGCAGTGACGCTGGAGGCTCGGATTCCGGTACTGCATTTCTTCGATGGGTTCCGGACCTCGCATGAGCTGAACACGATAGACCTGCTGACCGACGCGCAGATCCGGGCGATGATCGATGACGATCTGGTCCGCGCCCATCGCCGGCGGGCGCTGAATCCAGAGCATCCGTTCATTCGCGGCACGGCGCACAACCCGGATACGTTCTTCCAGGCGCGCGAAACGGTGAACCCGTTCTACGCGGCTCTGCCCGGGATCGTGCGGAAGCACATGGACCGGTTCGCGGCGCTGACCGGACGGCACTACCATCCGTTCGACTTTTACGGCCCCGCCGATGCGGAGCGGGTGATCGTGGCGATGGGCACCGGTTCCGAAACCGCCCGGATCGCGGCGGAAACCTTACAGGCTCGGGGTGAGAAGGTGGGCGTGTTGCAGGTTCGCCTGTTCCGCCCGTTCGATGCGGCCGCGTTGCTGACCGTGTTGCCGGAAACGGTGCGCTCGATCGCGGTGCTGGAGCAGACCAAGGAACCGGGCGCGCCAGCCGAACCCATGTATCTGGATGTCGTGGCGACACTCGCCAGGGCGGTCGCGACCGGCGAACGCAGCTTTCTTCCGCGTGTGGTCGGCGGCCGCTACGGGCTGTCGTCGAAGGATTTCTCGCCGGCCCTGGCGAAGGCGGTCTTCGATGAGCTTGAAAAGCCGGTGCCGAAGACCGGGTTCACGTTGGGGATCGACGACGACGTCTGTCACACCAGCCTGCCGCCCGATCCGGCATTTCCCTGCGATCCGCCGGGTGCCGTCTGCGCGGTATTTTACGGCCTGGGGTCTGACGGGACGGTGGGCGCCAACAAGAATACGGTCAAAATCATCGCCGAGGATGCCGGCCTGCATGCCCAAGGTTACTTCGTCTATGACTCGCACAAATCCGGCGCCCAGACGATTTCCCACCTGCGGTTTGGGCAGGCGCCGATCAGGGCACCGTTCCTGATCCAGCAGGCCAGTTTCGTCGCCATCCATCAGTTTGCGATGATCGAGCGGCAGGACGTGCTGCGGCTGGCGGCGCCGGGTGCGACGGTTTTGCTGAACGCGCCGTTCGCCGCCGATGTCGTTTGGGACAAGTTGCCGCGCGCCATGCAGGCCCGCATCATCGCCGACAAACTGCATGTCTATGTGATCGACGCTTCGAAGGTCGCCGCGGATGTCGGGCTGCGCGGACGCACGAACACCATCCTGCAAACCTGTTTCTTTGCCCTGTCCGGCGTGCTGCCGCGCGAACGGGCGATCGAGCAGATCAAGCACACGATTCAGAAAACCTACGGCAAGCGCGGGGATGCGGTGGTCCAGCGCAACTTCGACGCCGTCGATGCGACATTGGTCCGGCTGTTCCAGGTCACCATACCGGACGCCACAACCGCGACACGGGACCGTGAGTCGCCGGTTCCGGCGGATGCGCCGGACTTCGTCCGCCGTGTCACCGCGCTGATGCTGGAAGGCCGGGGCGATGAGGTTCCGGTCAGCATGATGCCGGCGGATGGCACCTGGCCGTCCGGTACCGCCGCATGGGAAAAGCGCAATATCGCCGAAACGGTCCCGCTCTGGCACCCGGATCTGTGCGTCCAGTGCGGCCAGTGCAGCTTCGTCTGTCCGCACGGCGTGATCCAGGCTCGGTATTTCGACGCGGGGCGCCTGGAAACGGCCCCGGCCAGCTTCATGTCGGCGCCGATCAATGTGCGCGGCTTCCCGGACGTGCGCTTTACCCTGTCGTTTGCGATGGAGGATTGCACGGGATGTTCGTTGTGCGCCGAGGCGTGCCCGACCGAACCTGTCAAGTCCCTGGGGATGCGGGACAAGATGCCGCTGTTGGCGGATGCGCGGGCCAATCTCGCCTTCGCCGAGACGCTGCCGGTGAACGATCGAGCGCGGGTGGACTTCGCGAATGTGCGGGGCGTGCAGTTTCTGGAGCCGCTGTTCACCTTCTCCGGGGCCTGCGCCGGGTGCGGTGAGACGCCGTACCTGAAACTGCTGTCCCAGTTGTTCGGCGATCGGGCGCAGATTGCCAACGCAACAGGATGTTCGTCGATCTATGGCGGCAATCTGCCGGTGACGCCGTGGGGCGTGAACCGGGAGGGCCGGGGGCCGGCCTGGTCGAACTCGCTGTTCGAGGATAATGCCGAATTCGGCCTGGGCTTCCGTCTCGCCGCCGATCAGCATCTGGAACTGGCTCGGTCGTTGCTGCTGAAGCTGGAGCCCGAGGTGGGCGGCGACCTGGTGCAGGCGATCCTGAGCGCCCCGCAGGTTCGCGAGTCCGATATTCGTGCCCAGCGGCAAAGGGTGGCGGTGCTGACCCAGCGGGTGCGCGCCCTGGGCGATCGGCCCGACGCCGCGGATATGCTGTCGCTGGTCGATCATCTCGTGCGGCGGAGCATCTGGATCGTCGGCGGCGACGGCTGGGCGTACGACATTGGTTATGGCGGTCTGGACCATGTGCTGGCGACCAGCCGCGATGTGAACGTGCTGGTGTTGGATACCGAGGTTTACTCCAACACGGGCGGGCAGGCGTCGAAGGCAACACCGCTGGGGGCCGTGGCAAAGTTCGCGGCAGCCGGCAAACGCGTGGCACGCAAGGACCTCGCATTGCAGGCAATTGCCTATGGCAATGTCTATGTCGCCCAGGTGGCCATGGGCGCCAACCCGCAGCAGACCTTGCAGGCGTTCCGGGAGGCGGAGGCCTATAATGGGCCATCCTTGATCCTCGCCTATTCGCACTGCATCGCGCATGGGATCGACATGCAGTTCGGCATGAAGCAGCAGGATCTGGCGGTCGCCAGCGGCTACTGGCCGCTGTTCCGCTACAATCCGGCGATGCGGGCGGTGGGCAGCAACCCGTTCGTGCTCGACAGCCCGCGGCCGACGCTGCCGTTCCGCGATTATGCCGGCAATGAGATGCGCTACAAGTCGCTGACACAGACCCGGCCAGTGGAGTCCGCCCGCCTGCTGGATGCGGCGCAGGCAGCGATCCTGGAGAAATACCGGACCTATGAGGAGATGGCGGGGTGGTCGGCAGCCCGGTTCGCTCCGGGCGGGGTGGACCGGCAGGATGGGCCAGTGATCGCCGAACCGCCTTGGGAAGCGGCGGAGGGCGTGCGGGGATAGGGCTTGGCCCCGTTCTTGCTATGTCTGATCTGATTGTCCCGATGCCCGGCGCGCAACCCGCGTCGATTGCCCAGAAGATGGGCGGTGATCGGTTCAGTGCTGAGCAAACGACGAGCAGGAGTGGTCCATGGAGTCCCGCCGCACTTTCCTTATGAGCCGCCGCCTCGTGTTGGCGGCGCCGGCGGTTCCGCGGGTCACCCGAGCCCGGGCGGATACGGTGACGATTCGCATGGGCGCGCTGAAGCTGATCCATTCCATCTCGCCGTGGATGCCTATGTCGGCGCCGAACCCGGGCCGGGGCTTTCGCTGTTCACTTGTGTTGGCAAAATGGTTGAGTATCCCTACTCCACCGCCATGGGCAGCCTGAACATGATCATGGGGACGCATCACGACACGATTGCGCAAAAGCCCGAGTTGGTTCGGGTAGTGCTGAACCTGCAAAAGCAAGGTAGCGAGTATGCAGCCGCGCATCCGGCCGAGATGGTCGATATGGCAGTAACGAAACTGGGCATGAAGCGGGAGGCGGTGGCTTTGTCCGTCCAAAACGTGGAATTGAACTGGCAGATGACTCCGGCGATGATGGCGGCGGGGAAGACCTATGCCCAGCACATGCTGGAATTGAAGCAAATCCGAACGCTGCCGGATTTTGGGACTTTCTTCGACCCGAAAATATCGGACCAGCTCGCGGTATGAGTGAGGCCGTCGAACCGCTTCCAGCCGAAACGGGGCCCGTTCGGATCGACGTGACGCCGCTGCTGCGGATCGTGGTGCCGGTGGCGAACGATGCGCAGGTAGCATTGATGGACGAACCGTTCGGCGCGCTGGACGCGATGACCCGCGAACGCCTCCAAGAGGAACTGCTGACAATTTGGCGTGCCACGGGTTTGAGTGTCGTGTTCGTGACCCGTTCGCTGGAGGAAGCCATCTACCTCGCCGATCGTGTCGTCGTGATGTCTCCCGGTCCAGGCCGGATCGTGGCAGAAGAGCGAATCACTCTGGAGCGGCCCCGCGACGTGTCATCCCCCGAGTTCAACGATATCCGCCGGCGTCTGGCGACCTTGCTGCTCGCCGACCACGCCAGGGAGGCCGCTTGACGCCTGTGAAAATGGCGGAGGCGGCCATTGCCGCTGACCGCGCCCACGCCGATCCCGCGCTGTGGATCGCTCGACGGCCCGACGAAGCGATCTTGGCCGATGCCGCGGCCTTGGAGGCCGAGGGACCGAAGGGCCGCCCGCTGTGGGGCGTGCCGTTCGCGGTCAAGGACAACATCGATGTCGCCGGGATACCGACCACCGCCGCCTGCCCGGGTTTCGCCTATACCCCGGACACAGACGCGCCGGCGGTTCGGCGCCTGCTGGATGCCGGTGCCGTGCTGATCGGCAAGACCAACCTGGATCAGTTCGCAACCGGTCTGGTTGGCACGCGCAGCCCCTATGGCATACCGCGCAACGTGTTCGATCCCGCGCTGGTGCCGGGCGGGTCGTCGTCCGGGTCCGCCTGCGCGGTTGCCGCCGGCATCGCGCGGTTTTCGCTGGGCACCGACACCGCCGGGTCCGGCCGGGTGCCGGCGGCGTTCGGCAACATCGTCGGCTTGAAACCCACCATCGGCAGTATCTCGGCCCGTGGCATGGTACCCGCATGCCGCTCGGTCGATACCATCTCGATCTTCGCCCGGTCGGTGGACGAAGCCCTTGCGGTTCAGCGTGTTATCGCTGTGTTCGATGGCGGCGATCCCTATGCCCGCAAGGCGCCGTTTCCGCATTTGCGCCGATCCGCCCTGGCGGCCGGCCGCGTGGCGATGGGCGATGTGGGCGCCCTGTGCGAGGCCGATGTGGCCGCGGCCTACGCCGGTGCTTCATCGTTCCTGAGCGCCTCGCGGGTCGATATGACGTTGTTTCTGGAAGTCGCGCGCCTGCTGTACGAAGGCCCGTGGGTTGCCGAACGAACCGCCGCGCTGCGCTCGGTCCTGACAGCGACTCCGGACGTGCTATATCCGGCCACCCGCGCTATCCTGGAACTTGGCCTGAGCCGGCTGACGGTCGATGCTTTCGACGCGTTTCACCTGTTACAACAGGCCCGCCGGCAGGCCGCGATCCTGTTCAGCGAATTCGATGCGTTGTTCCTGCCCACCGCTCCATTCTGCCCCACCCTGGCGGAGCTGGAAGCCGACCCGCTCGGACCCAACCGCCGACTGGGCAGCTTCACCAACTTCGCCAATTTGTGCGACATGGCCGGCTTCGCGGTGCCGATCGGGTTCGGCCCGACTGGCACCCCGATCGGTGGCGTTCTGCTGGGGCCGGCGTGGTCCGAGGGCCGGTTGGCCCCGCTGGCGGATGCGCTGCACCGGAAATTCGCCGTGACAGTGGGCGCGACCGGACAGCCTCTGCCCGCCCGCGCCAAACCCGACCAGATCGAGGCCGGTGAAACCGCGCTGTTCTGCATCGGCGCCCATATGGCGGGTCTGCCGTTGAACCCGCAGATCACCTCGCTGGGCGGGCGCTTCGTCAGGGAAGCCACGACGGCGCCTTCCTATCGTCTGTTCGCCCTGGGCAACCGCCCGGGAATGATCCGGGCTGACAATGGCGCGGCCATCGTCGGGGAGGTGTGGGCATTGCCGACATCTTCCATTGGCGCGTTACTGGCGCAGGTGCCTCCGCCCCTGGGCTTCGGTTCGGTGACGTTGGACGACGGCCCGTGCCTGGGCTTTGTGGCAGAATCGGCCGGTGTGGCCGACGCTCGGGAAATTACTCATCTTGGCGGCTGGCGAGCATGGCTGCGATCCGGAGACTGACGATGGACGAAGCGGCATTGGATACAATGATCGATACCGGAACGACGATATTGGGAATCGAAATGAAACCGGAGTGGCGCGCCGCCGTGCGTATGCACCTGGGCATTTCCCTCGGGCATGCGGCAGTGGTTCTGGAAACAACGCTGCCAGATCATCTTGATCCCGCGCCGGTGTTCACGGCATGACGCACGCGACCGAGATGGCCGCCGCAGTCGGTTCAGGCCGGATGCGTGCCACGGATATCATGACGGCCTGTCTGGACAAGATCGGGCGGCTGAATCCGGTGTTGAATGCGTTCACCGCTGTAACCGCCGAACGGG
>JAKBCJ010000060.1 GCA_021807975.1 Pseudomonadota bacterium
TCGGCAAATGGGGCGGCACCCCCCTGAGCACGTTCCTGCAACGCATCGGGGCCGATCTGACGGCGAAATATGTCGGGTTTGAATGCGCGGACGGCTACTACGAAGGCATCGATATGCCGACCGCACTGCATCCGCAGACCCTGATGGCGTTCAAATTATCCGACGAAACGCTACCGACCCGCTACGGGTACCCTTTCAAGATGCGGATTCCAACCAAACTGGGGTTCAAGAACCCCAAATTCGTGACCACCATCTATGTCACCAACCAGCAGCCAAAGGGGTTCTGGACCGATCGAGGCTACAACTGGTTCAGCGGGATTTGATGCATGGTGTCTCTGGCAGACTGCGCGATCGGGGTGATGGCAAAGGCGCCGCGTCCCGGGTTCTCGAAGACGCGGCTGTGTCCGCCGCTGCTGCCTGACCAGGCTGCCGCGCTGAGTGGCGCATTCCTGCGGGACACGACGGAGAACATCGCGGCGGCTGGACGTCTTGCGCCGATCAGCGGGTATATCGCCTATGCCCCCGCTGGGCTGGAAATGCTGTTCCATGGCCATCTGGCTGCCGGCACGGGGCTGCTGCTGGCCGATGGGTCGGTTCCCGCGCCAGATGCGGTGACCGGGTTCGGACGCTGTCTGCTGCATGCGGTGCAGGCGATGTTAGCAATCGGGCATCCGTCCGTGGCGGTATTGAACTCCGACGGGCCGACGCTGCCGACATCGTTTCTGGTGCGAACGGCCGAGGTCCTGGCCGGCCCCGGCGACCGCATCGTTCTGGGGCCGGCGGAGGATGGCGGATACTATCTGCTGGGCATGAAGGCGCCGCACGCCGGCCTGTTCGCCGATATCGCCTGGAGCACCGACAGCGTCGCCGCCGCGACCCGGCAGCGTGCGGCGGCGCTGGGGCTGGAGGTGGTCGAACTGCCGCCGTGGTACGACGTTGACGACCGTCCGTCGCTGGAGCGGCTGACGCAGTCCGTGCGGACTCCAGGAGGTCTGGCTTACCCGGCGCCGTTCACCGCCGCGGCGCTGGACCGTATCGCATCGCGGCCCGGGACGCTGGACCTCGCGGCGGAATGATCCGACCGGCGATCCGTCTGGCGATCCTTGGGGGGATCCTGGTGGCGCTTACCCTGGCCGGGTTGTCGCTGCACACCCCGGGGGCGGGAACCATCGGCTCGCCCCGGTCACAGATCGAACTGGTGATCCTGCTGTGCGCCAGCGGCCTGGTCTATTTCGCGGCGGTCGCGGCGGTGCTGCTCTGGCGGGTGCGGGCGGTCTGGCTGGTACTGCTGGTTGCCGCCGCCATGCGGCTGCCGTTGATTGTCTCGCCGCCGTTTCTGTCCAGTGACCTGTTTCGTTACGTCTGGGACGGACGGGTTCAGGCGGCCGGTATCAATCCGTATCGTTACATCCCCGACGATCCCGCCCTGGCGGCGCTGCGCGATGCGGCGATCTATCCGCATATCAACCGAGCGGATTACGCGCCGACGATCTATCCTCCGGCGGCGCAGGTTATTTTTGCGGCGGTCGGGCGGGTCTGGTCGAGTGTCACCGGCCTCAAGCTGGCCATGGCCGGGTTCGAGGCACTGACCGTCGTCTGCCTGCTGGGTCTGTTAAAGGCCGCGCGCCTGCCGGCGGAGCGAGTGCTGATCTATGCGTGGAACCCGCTGCCGGTATGGGCGTTCGCCGGCAATGGACATGTGGACGCGGCGGTTTGCGGGTTTGTGGCACTGGCGCTGCTGCTGCGGGTACGGCGGCTGAACGGGTGGGCCGGGGTGGCGCTGGGCGCGGCGGTGCTGACGAAGTTCCTGCCAGCGGCGATTGCCCCGGTGCTGTGGTCCAGGCGCGGCGGCTGGCGGCTGGCGGTTGCGGCCGTGGCGACTGTGCTGGGCCTGTACGCGCTGTACAGCAGCGCCGGCTGGCGGGTATTCGGATTTCTGGGCGGCTACAGCGCGGAGGAGGGCCTGGACAACGGGTCCGGCATCTGGCTGCTGAAGGGGCTTGCGGCGGTGTTTCCGCTGCCGGCCATGGCGCCGAAGCTGTACCTTGCCGTACTGGCACTGCTGCTGGCCGGCATGGGTTGCTGGTTCGCCTTCGTGCGGCGTCCGGATAACGCGGTGGCGGTCTGTTCAGCGGCCGGGGCCACGGTCGCTGTGCTGATGGCCGGGATCGGCCCGCATTATCCATGGTATTTCGCGTGGCTGGCGGTGCCGGGCGCCGTGGCGCCGTCCCCGGCCGTGCTTTGGCTGGCGACCGCCCCGGTGCTGATGTACCTGGCCACATACAGTGACGGCATTCTCTGGCCCGACGTTGTTTTCCTGCCGGCCATTCTGTTGGCCTTCTGGCGTCCATCCGCCGCATTCCCAAAGGAAATGACCTGATGTCCACGACAACCCTGCGGGACCCGCGCCGTTATTTCGAAGCCGTTGCGGCGGAGCGCAACGCGGCGGCGGAGGCGCCCCCGGTCTGCCTGTATCTGGAGGTTACCAACCGCTGCAACCTGCTGTGCGAAACCTGCCCGAGAACCTTCGAGGACCTGGAACCGCCGGCGGATATGAGCTGGGAGCTGTTCACCAAAATCGTCGATCAGGTGCCGAATGTCGCCCGCGTGGTGCTGCATGGCGTGGGCGAACCGATGCTGGTGAAGCACCTGCCGCGGATGATCCGTTATCTGAAGGACCGGGGAACGTATGTGCTGTTCAACACCAATGGCACGTTGCTGAACCCGAAGAAGTTCCAGGAGATCATCGATACCGGCCTGGATGAGCTGCGGGTCTCTTTGGATGCGGCCGACCGCAAGAGCTATGCGGCTATCCGGGGCAAGGATTTTTTCCCACGCATCGTACGCGACGTCGGCAAGTTCACCGCTTATCAGCAGCAGATGGGCGTTGATAAGCCCCGTGTTTCCTTGTGGCTGACCGGGTTGAAGGAAACCGTGGATCAGTTGCCGGAATTCGTCCGGCTTTCGGCGTCGATGGGGGTGAAAGAGGTTCATCTTCAGCGGCTGGTGTTTGACGAGGGCGGATTCGGCAAGGCCAGGGCGGAGTTTTCGCTGTTCGAGCAAACCCGCGAGGAAGAGCAATCGGCTATCGCGACCGCAACCGCGATCGGCGCCTCGCTGGGGGTGACGCTGGATGCGTCGGGCGCGACCGAACCGGGACTTAGCCTGAAGCGCGCGGCCGACGACAAGCCCTGGGCGACCTGCCGGCGGCCCTGGTCGCTGATGTATTTCACCGCGCATGGGCGGGCGTTGCCATGCTGCATCGCCCCGTTCTCGGCGCGCGGATACGAAAACTATACGCTGGGTGACGCGACCCGGCAGACCTTGCGCGATATCTGGAACAGTGACCAATACCGGGGCTTCCGGACATCGCTGCTGGGCGAAACGCCGCCCCTGCCCTGCCAGAACTGCGGATTGCGATGGAGCCTGTAGCCGGCGGCGGCGCGATGAAGGCCAGCGTTGTCATCCCCACGTTCAACGAATCCGCCGCCATCGCGGCGGTGATCGAAGAAATTCCCCCCGATGTCGCGCTCGAAATCATTGTCGCCGATGGCGGCAGCACCGATGGCACACAAGCTGCTGCCCGGGCGGCCGGGGCGACGGTGATCGACGCGGGCCGGGGCTATGGACGGGCCTGCATGGCCGGCGCTATAGCCGCCCGGTCCCCGGTGATCGTCTTCCTGGACGGCGACGGAGCGGACCGCGGCGATCTGCTGGGCTCGATCGCCGGACCGGTGCTGGCAGGAACACATGATTTCGTCATCGCATCGCGCACCCGCGGCCAGCGCGATCCGGGGTCGATGTTATGGCATCAGGTGCTGGCCGGGCGGCTGGCCGGCTGGGGGATGGGCGCGCTGTACGGTGCCAGCTACTCCGACATGTGCGCCTTTCGGGCGATCCGCAAGGATGTGCTGAACGGGTTGGACATGCGAGAGATGACCTACGGCTGGAACATCGAAATGCAAATGAAGGCCGCTCGGTCCGGCCTGCGAATCCTGGAGGTGCCGGTGCCGTACCGATGCCGGCTGGGCGGCGTATCGAAGGTGGCGGGATCGCTGCGGGGCACGGTTCGGGCGTCGGGCAAGATCGTGTCCACCTTCGTGCGCGTCGCCGCGGATCGCGGGTCGGACCGCGGTTCGGATCGCCGCCGAACCAGCCGGCCGGAGTAATCCGGCTCAAGTCTTAATGAAATCGACGAAAGCGCGGAGCGGCGCCGGCAAATGGCGCCGGCCCGGGTAATACAGGAACGGGCCGGAGAACGATTGCCACCACGGTTCCAGCACCGGTTCCAGCGCGCCGCCGTCTAAATGGGGGCGGAGCCATTCCTCGAACAAATGGATAATCCCAAGACCCCCGACGGCCGCGCTGATCGCCAGATCAATCGCCGCACCCAGCCGCACCGTCAGCGGCCCAACGGGATCGACCCGCACAACCGCGCCGTCACGCTCGAATTCCCATGTCGGCATCGTGCCGCTCGCGAACCGACCCCGCAGGCAGGCATGCGCCAGCAGGTCTCCAGGGTGCGCCGGCCTGCCATGTTCAGCCAGATAGGCAGGCGAGGCGGCAGTCGCGAACCGCTGAACGCGCGGGCCGATCGGCACCGCGATCATGTCCTGCTCCAGCCGTTCGTCGTACCGGACGCCGGCATCGCACCCAGCCGCAAGCACATCAACAAAGCCGTCCTCCACGATCACCTCCAGCCGAATGTCGGGGTATGCCTTCAGAAACGGCGTGACGATCGGCGGCAGCACCAGGCGGGCAACGGTCGCCGGCACATTCAGCTTCAGGACGCCGGCCGGCCGGTCGCGGAACGCATTCACCACGTCCAGCGCGGTCTCCATTTCGTTGAACGCTGGCACCAGCCGCTCGAACAGGCGGGTTCCGGCCTCGGTCGGGGCGACACTGCGGGTTGTCCGGTTCAGCAGTCTTACACCAAGTTTTTTCTCCAGCCGCCGAATTGCGAGACTCAGGCTGGACGCGGACACGCCGTTGGTTCGGGCACCGTCGCGAAATCCACCCGCGCGCACCACCGCGACGAAAGCCGACAGGCCGGGCAGGTCCATGTCCATTGTGCAAAATCCTGTACAACCTGTCCCGATTAGTAGGTGTTTTGGCGCAGAGACGCGATACCCATATCGGTTGTCCTGTCAGCTTCGGAGACACCCATGACCAACCCATCCGACACCGATACATTTCTGCTCGGCGACCGCCGCGTTCGACGTCTGGGGTACGGCGCGATGCAACTCGCTGGTCCCGGCGTCTTCGGGCCGCCAAAGGACCGCGCCTCCGCGATCGCGGTCCTGCGCCTGGCGGTGGCCCGCGGAGTCAACCACATCGACACCAGCGACTTCTATGGTCCGCACATCACCAACCAGTTGATCAGGGAAGCACTGCACCCATATCCCGGCGATCTGACGATCGTGACGAAAGTCGGCGCCGTTCGCGGATCAGATGCATCGTGGCTTCCGGCGCAAAGTCCGGCCGACCTGACAAAGGCGGTGCACGATAACTTACGCAATCTGGGCGCCGATGTGCTCGATGTCGTCAATCTGCGCGTCATGGGCGATGTCCATGCGCCCAGCGAGGGGTCGATCGCCGAGGCATTCACCGCGCTCGCCGACCTTCGGCGGCAGGGCCTGATCCGGCATCTGGGGCTTAGCAATGTCACCGCGGCGCAAATCGCTGAAGCCCGGACGATCGCTCCGATCGTTTGCGTCCAGAATTTGTACAATCTGGCTCACCGCGACGACGACGCCCTTATCGACACCCTCGCCGAAGCAGGAACCGCATTCGTCCCGTTCTTCCCGCTCGGTGGCTTCACGCCGTTGCAGTCCGAAACCCTGTCGGATGCGGCGAGGCGCCTGGGCGCCACCCCGATGCAGGTGGCGCTTGCCTGGCTGCTGTGCCGGTCGCCGAACATCCTGCTGATTCCCGGCACCGCGTCGATCGCCCATCTGACGGAAAACCTCCGGGCCGGCGCGTACACGATCCCCGACGCCGTCCTTGCCGAATTGAACACGATGGGCGGGACGTCCGGCCGGTGAACAGGACCGGGAGCCGCCGGCCCGACAGGCAGCCTCTGGTCACGGCCCAAAGGGCCTGACTGGGCTTTCTGAACCGGCAGCCTATCGCTCCAGTACGGTTCTCATTTTCGCGGCCAGCGCGCCGAAGCTGAATGGTTTCGGCAGCAGCTCGGTCCCCGGCTCCAGCACATTGCCGTGCATGATCGCGTTACGGGCATAGCCAGTCGTATAGACAACCCGCAATTCCGGGCGTCGGATGCGCGCGGCCTCGGCAAGTTGGCGGCCAGTCATTCCGCCGGGCAGACCGACATCGGTGAACAGTACCTCGATTTCCAACTCCCGGGCGAGGATTCGCAACGCGGCATGGCCATCGGCGGCATGCAGTACGCGGTAGCCCAGATCCCGCAACGACGTGACGGAGTGTTCCAGGACGGCGGGTTCGTCTTCCACCACCAGAATGGTTTCGCCGTGCCCGCCCGGCGCGGCGCCGATGCCCGGCTGGATCGGATCGACGGATACCTCGGTGACCATTCTGGGCAGGTAGAGTTTGACCGCGGTCCCCAGCCCCGGTTCGCTGTACAGCTTCACATGACCGTTGGACTGCTTGATAAAGCCATACACTTGGCTCAGCCCCAGCCCGGTTCCCTGGCCAATGTCCTTGGTGGTGAAGAACGGTTCGAATACCCGCCCCAGTGTATCCTTATCGATGCCGGTTCCCGTATCGCTGACAGCAATCATGACATACTGCCCGGCCGCGACATCATCATGTGCGGCGGCGTAGAGGTCGTCCAAATAAGCGTTCCCGGTTTCGATGGTCAGCTTGCCGCCCTCTGGCATCGCGTCACGCGCATTCACCGCCAGGTTCAGCAGCGCGTTTTCCAACTGGTTCGCGTCAGCCACGGTCCGCCACAGGCCCCCGGCCAGCACGGTTTCCAGTGAAACTGATTCCCCCAGGGAGCGGCGCAGCAAATCCGACATGCCGGCAACCAGCCTGTTGGCGTCCATTGGCCGTGGATCGAGGGTTTGGCGCCGGGCGAACGCCAGCAGCCGCTGGGTCAGCGTGGCGGCCCGATCTGCCCCATGCGCGATCAAACTCAGCGCCCGCATTATCCGCCCTTGGTTGGCGTCCAGCGGTTCAGCGGTCAACAGCCGTTGCAGAAGTTCGACGCCGCCGCCGATAATCGTCAGCAGATTGTTGAAATCGTGTGCGACGCCGCCGGTCAGATGGCCGATTGCTTCCATTTTCTGCGACTGGCGCAACGACTCCTCGGCCCGCGCACGGCGTTCCATTTCCTCGCCAACACGTTGCTCCAGTTTTTCGTTGGCGTGCAGCAGGGCGTTGCGGGCTTCCTGGCGCAGCCGGGCGAGTTCGAGGTTGGAGCGTATGCGCGCGAGCAGTTCGCGGGCGGAGAATGGTTTGACCAGATAATCGTCGGCGGCTGCTTCCAGGCCCTCCACCCGGGCGTCCTCGCCCGCCCGCGCCGACAGCAGAACGACCGGAAGGTCGCGTAATGCATCGTCGGCGCGGATACCGGCCAGTAGATCGAACCCGTCCATGACCGGCATCATAATGTCCGACAGGATCAAATCAGGCGGGCTTGCCCGCGCGGCGGCCAAGGCGGCCTCTCCGTCCGCCACAGCCTCCACCGTGTAGGCCGGGCGCAGCAGTCGGACGACATAGTCGCGCATGTCGGCGTTGTCGTCGGCGAGCAGGATGCGGCGTCGTGGTGTCCCGGCTGACGCCGGCAATGGGGTCTCCAAGCCGGCTGGCTCCCCGATTTCGCCAATTTCGGGCAGCAAGCGGAGTGCCTCTTCCACGAAGGCCGCCGCGACCGTTCCGGAACTGCCTCGCAGCGCCGCGCTGGCGATGTCTTCCGGCATCGCATCGGAGACCCGTTCGGCAGGCAGGTGGGCCACTCCCAATGGAATATGGACCGTCAGCGTCGTGCCGGCATCGACCCTGCTTTCCACGCCGATGGTACCGCCTTGCAGCTTCACCAGTTCGTTGACCAACGCCAGTCCGATGCCGGTGCCTTCCAGGGTGCGGCCGCGCTGTCCCTCGATCCGGTGGAAGCGGTCGAAAATGTGCGGTAACTCGTCCGCGGGAATGCCTACGCCGGTGTCGGCCACCGTCAGCACCGCGGACAGCCCGTCGGGCGCCGCGCGAAGACCCACCGTAATGCCGCCGGCGAGGGTATATTTGAATGCGTTCGAGATCAGGTTGAGAACGATTCGCTCCCACATCTCGACATCGACATAGACCGCCTGGTCCAACCGCTCGCAATCCGTCGTCAACCGAAGGCCGGCCCGGTCGCAGACGGAGCGGAACGTGCTGGCCAGTTCCTCGGTATAGGCACCCAGATCGACAGGCTGGAAGCGGGCCTGAACCCGGCTGGCCTCGATGCGGGAAAAGTCCAGCAGCGTATTCACCAGACGCAGCAGCCGAAGCCCGTTTCGATGTACCATCGACAGCCGCTCCGCCGCCGCCGGGTCGCGTCGAGCCAGGGCGGCGATCTCCTCCTCCAGCGGCCCCAGTATCAGCGTCAGCGGCGTGCGGAGTTCATGGCTGACGTTCGAGAAGAAGGCGGTCTTCGCGCGATCGATCTCCGCCAGGGCCTCCGCCCGCCTGCGTTGGGCCTCATAAGCGCGCGCCGCGCCCAGGCCAGAGGCGATCTGTGCCGCCACGAGTTCGATGAATCCCGCATAGGCATCATCCAGCGGGCGATAGGGATTCAAGCCGGCAATGAAAAGCCCGGCTGGATGTGCCTGCCCCTGTTGGGCAACGGGCACGACCATGATTTGGCGCGGCGGCCGGTCCCATCCGGCGCTCGGCAGTCCCGGAATGCCGCCCACATCGTGAACGCAGCGGGTTTGCTGCCCGCTCAACAGTCCCGCCGCTGGAAATGGCAGCCCGCTGGCATCGGGCAACACGTCCGCGGCGATCGCATCGCCGATACCGCCGATATCCGCCGAACGGTAAAGGCGACCGGTGGTGTCGTCGTAAAGGTAGATCAGCGCGAACGGCATATCCCGGTCATTGCGCGTCAGCGAACGTTCGATGGCTCGCATTACCTCCGGTTCGGATCTAGCCGTTCCCAGGGCGGTACCCAGGTCGCGCAGTGTATCCAGGCGGCGTTCGCCGATGACCCGCTGAGTCTCCTCGGTCACCACGCACAGCATGCCGGCGATCGTGCCGTCGTCGTCCGGCAGCGGGCTGTAGGAGAACGTGTGATAGGTTTCCTCGGGGTAGCCGCTGCGCTCCAGCACCAACAGCAGGCCCTCGTCCCACGTCGGGGCACCCGTGCGCATAACCGACTCGGCACGCGGCCCGATGTCCTTCCAAATCTCCGCCCACACCTGACGCGCGGGCTGGCCAAGTGCGGTACGGTGCTTCACGCCAAGGGTCGGCGCATAAGCGTCATTATAGAAAAAACTCAGATCCGGTCCCCACCCCAGCCACATCGCGTAGCGGGAGGTCACCAGGATGCGTACGATGGTCGTCAGGCTTTGGGACCACATGGAACGGGGACCAAGGACCGTACCATCCCAATCGGCCGCCGCGATCAGCGCGGCCATCTCGCCGCCCGCGATCCCGAACACCGAGGAATCGGCGCCCCCGCTCAAGATCTCGTTCAACTCCGGCAAGGCCTGCTCCTGCGTCGATAAATCACCGATACTGCCGTCGATATAGCCAGGGCCGAAACCCGCGCACCGGAACATCGCGGAGAGATGATTGGGCCGCGGAGTTCGTCCGAGCGCCGTGCGTTATGCCGGCAACAGGCGGTTCGCGATCTCGGCCGCCTCGGCCAGCCCGGCGGCGACCGCGGCACTGCCGGCGGCCATGGATGCGGTGCCGTAACCCCAGGCAGCGAAAATGCAGGGAATGCCCGCCCCCGCGGCGGCCGCGACATCGTTATGGTGATCGCCTATCATCACCGCCCGGCCGGCCTGTCCCCCTGCCTTTTCCAGTGTCGCCAGCACATGCGCGGGATCCGGTTTGCGAACCGGGAAGCTGTCACCGCCGCCAACAGCACACAGCATCGGCAACAACTCCATCTGAGCCAGCAGCGCCCGCGCGGCATCCTCCGGTTTATTGGTGCAGACGGCGAGCTGCCAGCCAAGGCGGGAGAGACCGCCGAGGGCGGTCATCACATCAGGGTACAGCCGGCTGCGATCCGCGATATGAGCGGTATAATCCGCCGCGAGCCAGGAAGCCGCATCGGCGTCCGGCAATCTGCCATGCGCGGCGAATGCCCGGTTGGTCAGCATCGCGATGCCATCGCCGACCATCGCCGTGACCCGGGATTCGGAAAACCCCGGCAGATCACGCGACCGCATCAGCCGGTTCAACGCCGCCGTCAGGTCAGGCACGGTATCGACCAGCGTGCCATCCAGATCCAGCAGCAGGGTGCGCGCCACTATGTTGCACTCCGAAACGTGAATTGAACCAATATCATAACGGTGGCCTTTGACAGTCCGCCGCCATCGCCGCTACGCCAGCCCCCGGAGTGGGCCGATCCCGACGGAAGCATCCATGCAGTTCGGTGACTCGGCCCACGCGTTCGAATTCTGGTGGATAAAACCCGGTGGCATCGTCCGCCAGACCTTATCCACTGGCGAAGCAAGGGTCGAGTATGCAATCAACCGCCATCGTTCTGGCCGCTGGCCTGGGCACACGAATGAAGTCTTCGGTGCCGAAGCCGCTTCATCATCTGGCCGGACGCTCCATGCTGCGGCATTTGCTAGCAAGCTGCGAGTCGGTTTTCGACAAGATCGTTGTCGTGTTGGGTTCCGACATGGATGCAGTCCGTGACGAAGCCCGGCCGCATACATGTGTGGTGCAGAACGACCGTCTGGGTACCGCCCACGCAGCGCTGCAAGCCGTCGAATATTTTGGCGACGGACAGGTCGCGGTGCTGTATGCCGATAACCCGCTGATCCGTCCGGCAACCCTGCGCCGGCTGCTGGATACCCGGGTTCCGACCGGCCTGTCGCTGATGGCATTCCGCCCGGCGGATCCGGCGAACTACGGCCGCGTCATCACCGGCACCGACGGGTTCGTGGTGCGGATCGTGGAGTATGCCGACGCTTCCCCTGATGAACGCCGTGTGCAGCTTTGTAACGGCGGCGTGCTGTGCGCGGGGGCGGAGCAGATGAAGCGCTGGCTGCGTGCGGTGAAGAACAATAACGCCGCGGCCGAATATTATCTGACAGATTTAGTGACATTGGCCCGTGCCGACGGGCGCGAGGTGCGCGCGGTGGAAGCCCCGGCGGACGAACTGGGGGGCGTGAACTCCCGCGGCGAACTGGCCCGGGCCGAGGCGGTGCTGCAAGGCTGGATGCGCGAGGAGGCAATGGCGGCCGGCGTCACGATGACAGATCCGGCCAGCGTGTTCCTGTCCTATGACACCAGGCTAAGTAACGATGTCACGATCGAGCCGAACGTCTTCTTCGGGCCCGGCGTGACCGTGGACAGCAACGTCACGATCAAGGCGTTTTGCCATATCGAGGGCACGCATATCGGCAGCGGCAGCGTTGTCGGACCGTTCGCCCGGTTCCGGCCGGGGACGACCCTGGCGAGCGATGTTCACGTCGGGAATTTCGTTGAAGTCAAGGCGTCCCATCTGGCACAGGGCGTCAAGGCGGGGCATCTGACCTACCTGGGCGACGCGTCGGTCGGTGCGGCGACCAATATCGGCGCCGGCACGATCACCTGCAATTACGATGGTATCAACAAACATCGGACGCAAATCGGTGCCAACGTATTCGTGGGGTCCGACGTTGCGCTGGTTGCACCCGTGTCGGTGGGCGATGGGGCTATACTAGGGGCGGGCAGCGTCATCACGCAGGACGTGCCGGCCGACGCGCTGGCGCTTGGCCGCGGCCGCCAGGTGCAGAAACCCGGACGGGCACCCCAGATGCGGTCGGCCGCGCAACGGCTGAAAGACTTGAAGCGGACCGAAGCGGCAAAGGAATCGAATTGAATGTGCGGCATTGTTGGCGTCATCGGCACCCGTCCCGCGGCCCCCATCATCCTGGAAGCGCTGCGGCGGCTGGAATACCGCGGCTATGACAGCGCCGGCATCGCCACGCTGGTGAGCGGCCATATCGATCGCCGTCGGGCGGAGGGCAAACTGGCCAATCTGGCGGCATCGCTGGACCGCGCCTCCCTGCCTGGCACCATCGGGATCGGGCATACGCGATGGGCAACCCATGGCGCGCCGACCGAAAGCAACGCCCATCCGCATGGCACCGCCCGGGTATCACTGGTACACAACGGTATCATCGAGAATCATGCCGAACTGCGGGCCGAACTGGAAGCGGCGGGTCAGGAATTCAGCACCGAAACCGATACCGAAACCGTCGCCCAACTGGTCGATCTGAACCTGAAGCAGGGCATGGAGCCGATCGAGGCGGCTGGCGCGGCGCTGCGGCGGTTGGAAGGCGCCTATGCGCTGGCGATGATCTTCGCCGGCCATCCGAACCTGATCGTCGGCGCGCAGCACGGCGCCCCGCTGGCGATCGGGTTCGGCGAGGATGAGATGTTCGTCGGATCGGATGCCCTGGCGCTGGCGCCGCTGACCCGGCGGATCGCCTATCTTCAGGACGGCGATTGGACGGTCGTGGACCGCCAGGGCGCGCGCTTCTTCGGTGCCGACGGCAAGCAGGTGGAGCGAGAGGTCAAGCTGACCCGGCTGACCGGCGCGTCGATCGGCAAGGGCAATTTCCGCCATTTCATGGAGAAGGAATTGCATGAGCATCCGGCGGTGATCGGTGACACGCTGCACCAGATGATCAGCCCCGGGAACCGGTCGGTGGCTTTGCCGGCCGATCTGGGGATCGATTTCCGCCAGGTGTCGCGTATCACCATGAGCGCGTGCGGCAGCGCGTTCTATGCCGGGCTGGTCGGACGCTGGTGGTTTGAGGCGATTGCCCGCATTCCGGCCGATGGCGATGTGGCCAGCGAGTTCCGCTACCGGACCCCGCCGATGACCAAGGGCGGGTTGGGGCTGCTGGTGTCGCAGTCTGGAGAGACAGCCGATACGCTGGCGGCGCTGCGCTATATGCGCGAGCAGGGCCAGCAGGTGCTGTCGATCCTGAACGTGCCGGAAAGCACCATGGCGCGTGAGAGCGATGCGGTTCTGGAAACCGTCGCCGGCCCCGAAATCGGCGTGGCTAGCACCAAGGCCTTTACCGCGCAGTTGTCCGTGCTGGCGTGTCTGGCATTAGCCGCGGGCCGGCAGACCGGCGCCATCAGCGCCGACGAAGAAGCTCGGATGACCGCGGCGCTGCTGGAAGTGCCCAGCCGGGCGGCAGAGGTGCTGGCGAATGAGGATGCGATCGCCTCGCTGGCGGTGCGGGTGGCCAAGGCCAGGGATGTGCTGTTCCTGGGGCGCGGGAACTGCTTCCCGATCGCGCTGGAGGGGGCCCTGAAGTTGAAGGAAATCAGCTACATCCACGCCGAGGGTTATGCGGCCGGGGAGATGAAGCACGGCCCGATCGCGTTGATCGATCCAGCGGTTCCGGTGATCGCCATCGCCCCGTCGGGGCCGTTGTTCGAAAAGACAGCCTCTAACCTGCAGGAAGCCGCGGCGCGCGGCGGTCAAGTAATCGTGTTCAGCGACGCCGCGGGCGCGGCGAAGCTGAAGGGGATCGCGGTGGAAACGGTGATCCTGCCCGACGTGGACCCGTTCGTGGCGCCGATCCTGTATGCGATTCCGGTGCAGATGCTGGCGTATCAGGTGGCGGTGCTGAAGGGCACGGATGTCGATCAGCCGCGCAATCTGGCGAAGTCGGTGACGGTGGAGTAGCGCCCGGCCGCGCCTGCGCCAGCGGAAAGAAACGCGGGCGCAGGCATTGCGCGAGATCAACGTCGTCTGACGGCACTGCCCATATGATGCAGGCAGCATCATCGTCGGCAGACATGAACACCCCGCTAAAAGACGCTTTATCCAATACACTCCCGGCGGTCAGGCCGGCCGATCGGGTACCGGCGCCTGTCCTTCCGGCACCCGAACCGGACAAGCGGCCCTGGCGCAAACGCACGCTGCTGCTGTTGATCGTGTTGATCGGCGCTATCGGCGCCAGCACCTGGTGGTTTTACCCACGAAACGGATTGCCCCCCGGGATCGCCTTCGGCAACGGGCGGCTGGAAGCGGACGAGATCGATATCGACACCAAGTTCGCCGGCCGCGTCGCCCAGTTGCTGGCCGATGAGGGCGACGTCGTGAAGGCCGGCCAGGTGGTCGCGACGATGGACACCCGGGATCTCCAGGTATCGCTGCGGAAAGCGGCGGCGCTGGTGCAACAGGCGCAGCAGGCCCTCGATGAAGCTGAGGCCAACCTCGCACAGCAAAAAACGCAGGTATTGCTTGCCCAGCAGCAATTGGATCGCACGCGCGCCCTGGTGCCCAAGGGCTTCGAATCCAGGGAGGTTCTGGATCAGCGCCAGCAACAAATGAACAGCGCCACCGCCGCGCAGAACGCCACCATAGCCAGAATCCAGCAGGCAAAATTCGCGCTGGACGCGGCGATGCACGATGTGCAGCTTTATCAGGTCAATATCGCCGACAATTCGTTGGTCGCGCCGAAGGACGGACGGATCCAATATCGCGTAGCCAATGTCGGCGAAGTGCTTCCCGCGGGCGGGAAAGTCTTCACGATTCTCGACACCGGCTACGTCTATATGGACATCTATTTACCCACTTTGGACGCTGGACGGGTGAAGCCAGGCTCCGATGCCCGCATCGTTCTGGACGCCTATCCGGCCTACCCTATTCCCTCCAACGTGGTGTTCATCGCATCGAAGGCGCAATTTACGCCCAAAGATGTCGAAACCAAGGACGAGCGCGACAAACTGATGTTCCGGGTGCGCGTGCGGGTCGATCCCGCATTGCTGAAAACCCGGGCGGACAGGGTCCGGACCGGCCTGCCCGGCGTGGGATATGTCCGCACCGATTCCGGTGTGAACTGGCCCGCATCGCTGCAAGCGGTCGAGATAAAATGATCGGGCATGACAGGCGGATGGCCGCCCGCCTGGAGAATGTTGGACTGCGTTATCGCAAGGTCCTCGCGCTGGACGCGGTCACGCTCAATCTGCCCGCCGGGTGCGTGATCGGGCTGATCGGGCCGGATGGCGTGGGTAAATCCTCGGTGCTGAGCCTGATCGCCGGTTCCCGGCAGATTCAATCCGGCACCGTTCAGGTTCTGGGCGGCGATATGGCCGATGCGGGTTACCGAGCCGAGGTCTGCCCACGCATCGCCTATATGCCGCAAGGTCTGGGCAAGAACCTGTATCCCGACCTGAGCGTCATTGAAAACATCGCGTTTTTCAGCCGCCTGTTCGGGCAATCGGCATCCGAACGGGCATGGCGCACGGCGGAGTTGCTGCACGCTACCGGGCTGACGCCGTTCGCTGACCGCGCCGCCAGCAAGCTTTCCGGCGGCATGCGCCAGAAGCTGGGGCTTTGCTGTTCGTTGATCCACGATCCGGACCTGCTGATCCTGGACGAACCCACAACCGGCGTCGATCCACTGTCCCGCCGCCAGTTCTGGGAGTTGATCGAGGTTATGCGGTCACGGCGCCCGGGCATGAGCCTGGTGGTCGCGACGGCATACATGGAGGAAGCCGGACGGTTCGATTGGCTGGTCGCGATGAACGATGGCCGGGTGCTGGCGACCGGGTCGCCGTCCGAGCTGAAAGCATCCACTGGAGGTGCGACGGTGGAGGACGCCTTCATCGCCCTTTTGCCGGCGGAACAGCGGGCCGGTCACAAGGCGATCGAGATCCCGCCCTGGCGGAACCCCGATGGGCATCCGGTGATCGTCGCAAACGATATCACCTGCCGGTTTGGCGATTTCACCGCCGTCGATAAGGTCAGTTTTACCATTGGACGCGGGGAAATCTTT
>JAKBCJ010000061.1 GCA_021807975.1 Pseudomonadota bacterium
GACGCTGGACCTGAGCGCGGCGGCGGGCATCGCGCAGACCGGCGGCGTGATCAACGCGACCCGGTTGCAAAGCAGCGGCGGCGTGACGGGTGCGGTGTCGCTGATCCAGCCGAACAATACGATCGGCACGATCGCCGCCTTCAACGATTACACCGGCAGTCTTGCGCTGAGCGACGGCGCGCCACTGACGGTTACCGGTCCGCTCACCGCCGGATCGATCACCCTCCATGAATTCAGCGCGGCACCTTCGGCGCTGACGGTGGCTGGCGTCATGACGGGCAGTTCGGCGATCAATCTGACGACGAACGGCGCTGACATCGTCGAGACACCCGGCGGCGTGATCAGCACGCCCCTGTTGACGGCTTCTGTGCCGACGGGCGCCAGCGTGTTGTTGCTGGGCACCGCCAACGCGATCAGCGGCGTCGGCAATGTCAGTGCATCCGGCGGGACACTGACGCTTTTCGACAGCATCAATCCCAACATCGCCGGCGTGCTCTCGGCCGCGTCGATCAGTGTTACGGACAATGGCATCGGCGGTATCACGGCCGCCGGCACGATTAGCGGCACCACGAGCGTGTCGTTGAACACCGCTGGCGGCGGGGTCCAGGCCAGCGCGGCCTCTATCGAGACGCCGCTTCTGATCAGCACCACCGGCATTACCGGCAACGCCGTGCTGACCAACTCCGGCAATGCCATCGCGGCCTTGGGTGGACTGACCGTCTCCAGCGGCGGGCTGCAACTTTTCGACTCGGGCAATCTGACGCTAGCCGGCCCCGTCTCGGCCGCTCGGGGTGCCGTACTTACCACCTCGGGTGGCCTGACCGTCGCTGGTGACCTGAGTGCGCCTGGACAGGCCATCACCTTGGCGTCCGGCGAAGCCATCAACCAGACCGCTGGAGTGATCACCGCCGGCACGCTGTTCGCGAGCGGGCAGAGTGTCGGGTTGGCGCCCGGCATGGGCAGCTTGCCGTCGCTTCCAGGTAACCAGATCGGCATGGTGGGCTCGATCGCCTCCACGGGAGCCGTGAGCCTGCTGAACGCGGCGCCGCTTCAGGTCGGCGGCCCGATCCAGGGCTCGTATGTCACTTTGATGACGGAAGGGGCCGGGAGCACATTAACCGTCGCCGGACCGGTCACGGGATCATCCGGAATCACATTGAATGCCGCGAACGGCGATGTCGTGCTGGATGCCGCGGTGACCACGCCCGGCGCCCTGGCACTGAACAGCCCCTTGCAGTCCATCGTGCAGACCGGCGGTGCGATCAGCGCGAACACGGTGAGCGGAAGCGCCGGCACCGACATGACGCTGGGCAGCGCCGCCAACACGATCGCCTCCCTGGGGTCGGTTTCGGTGGGTGGTAACCTGGTTGTAGCGGATGCCGGGATGTTGCAGGTGACCGGACCCATCCAGGTCAGCAACGCCAGCCTGTCAGCCACCGCCGGAATCGACCTGGCCGGCAATGTCAGTGCCAACACGCTTGACCTTGCCACGGCATCCGGTGGCGTCAGCCAATCCGGCGGATCGCTTGTGCTGAACACACTGACCGCCATAAACGGCATCTCCGGTGGGGCGACAATCGGCGGCGGCGGCAACCAGATCGCCAGTCTCGGTGGGTTTACCGTCAGCAACGGCAATTTCGTCTTGGCGGACACAGGCAATCTTGCCGTGGCCGCTGCCCTGGTCGCGCCCAATATCAGCATCACCACGCCCGCTTCCATCACGGTGCCCGGCGCTATCAATACCGGCACATTGAACCTGCAAACCGGCGGCGACATCGTACGGCCGGCGAGCGCCGGCGCGCTTACGGTCGGGACCTTGACCGGGGATGCGGCGGGTCAGGCAAACTTCGGCACCGGCACGAATATTACGACGCTTGGCCAATTCACCGTCAGCGGCCCCAGCGGCACACTGGCTTTGAGCAACGCTGCCCAACTGGCGGTAACCGGCCCGATCAACGCTGCCTATATCGCGGTGACGGCCACTGATCTGCTGACGCTCACGGGCACGATCACCACGACCGGCGTGCCATTTGCGACGCAGGCGGCCAGCACGACGCCTGTCGATCCGGGCAGCTATTTTGCGGTTGTGCCGAGCCCCAACGGTGGAGCGCCGGCGATCAGGCAAACCGGAATTTTGCAGGTGCAGCCATCGCCCGGTGTCCAGACCGCGACCTTGCGGCTGGATCTCGCCGGCAATGGCGGCTCGATCACGCTGAATAATCTAAGCGGGCCGCAGACGAGCCTGATCCTGTATACGCGGATCGGGGGTTCGGCCACCGGCACAATCAGCGTGAACGGTCTGCGGGTGGTCGGCTCCGGTGGTGAGACCACTCTGTTCGGCACCGTCAACAATGATGGTGGATCGGTGGCGGCCTACAATTCCACCATCCGGTCGACGCCGTCGGCAAATTACCGCATCAATGGTTGCCCGATCACATCGGTGAACTGCGTGCTGCTGCCGGTCGGGATATTGCCGTCCATTGATCCGTTACGCGATTTCAATCTGAGCGTCGGAGAAGGCGGCGGCGACGAAGACCTGGCTTTGCCCGATGTTTCCAATACGGATTACTGATATGTCGCGCGCAGCTGTTTCGGGCCTGTTGATCGCCACTCTGTTGATCGCGGGCTGTGCCGTTCCGCCCCCCGGCGCTTACGTGAATGGCGACAGCGCGGGACGATCAGCGGGTCTTTCCGTGGGCAAGAATGCCGCGGGCGAAGATTGCACGCTGCAAAAGGCCTCTCAGGGCAGCGCCGAGATCGCTAACGTCTTCTGCGGCACCTGGCAGCAGCCCAGCGGCGTCGTTCGTTCGGCGGGACCGGTTGCCTCGGCCGATCTGGTTGCCCTGGCTACCTCCGGTCCCTGGCGAGAGGCGTTGGAGCAACGCTTCGCCTGCGAGGCGCCGAAGCTGACGACCATCCTGGATGGTGTTCCGGCGGCGCTGCTGTCCTGCACACGGCGCCAGGGTGGCTGGCCACATGTGGCGCTGGTTGCCGCGGCCGGTGGCGGAGCCTCGGGGCATGATGCGTGGTATGCTGACGGTGTGTTGCCGGCGTTGGCGCCAATCGAGCATGCGGTCGGGTTGCAATCCGGCCGGCTGCAGGCTGGCGCCTCGGTTGCCAGTTCCGCCGCCGACGCGCTGATGGCCATCCGGCTTGCCGCCGAGGCCTACAGTTCGGGTGACATTGGCAAATATTACGCGCTGATGTCCGTTGGCAGCCGAGCCAATCAGGCGGAGCGCTTCGCGGCGGCCGAAGGGGCGTTCCGTGCCGCGCTGGCGCTGCAAGAAAAGGCTCTCGGTGCTGATAATCCCAACATCGCGACAACGCTGGAGCGGCTGGCGCTGCAGGTATCCAATCAAGGCCGCTATGCCGAAGCCGATAATCTGTTCGCGCGTGCCAGCCCGCTGGCGGTGAAGTCGGACGACCCTTTGGCGATCGCCCGGTTGGCCCATTATCAGGCGTTGAATCTGCTGAATGAGAAGAAGACCGACGCCGCGCTCGCGCAGCTTGGAAAGGCCGAAACCGCCTACGCGGCCCGGCTGCCCGCCTCGATGCTCGATGCCAAATCGGTGCCGCAACTGGCCAGGGGCGTCGGCGGCGGTCTCGCCGAAGGCGCGGTCATTTCTGATCCTGTCATCAACGCGGCATTGGCGGGTACGATTGAAGTGCGCCGGTATCGCTCGGTGGCGCTGCGCCTCCTGGGCCGCGGCGCCGAAGCCGAGGCAGTTCTGCAATCGGCGCGCAGACTCGCCCGTGGCAACAATCTGCGTGAACCCGTGGAGATCGCCAGACTGACCCGTACCGCGGGGGCCGCTGACCTCGCCCGTGGCGACGAGGCTCAAGCGGCCACGGCGTTTGCCAGAGCGGCGACCTTGTTTGGTTCGGCTCTGCCACAGAGCCGGCCGTTGGCGGAGACCCGCATGCTGGAGGCCGCCGCCATCGGCAGCAAAGCAGGCCTGCCCGCCGCGTTGATCGCCTGCCAGGACGCCATCGCGATTCTGCGCCAGGAGGCGCTTGGCGTATTGCCGAAGATCGTCGCCCCATGCCTGAACATTATTGGCGCCGCCGCGGACGCCGATCCGACTCATCGCCAAGCGTTGCTGGCCACGATGTTCGAAGCCGCTCAGCTTGCCCAGGGTGGCATCACGGGCAATCAAATTGCTCAGGCGACCGCCCGCCTGTCAGAGGGCGCGCGCAATCCGAAAGTGGCCGAGGCGATCCGCCGCCGTCAGGACGCGGGCACTCACCTGACCGATCTGGAGCGAGCCCGCGATGCCCGTATTCAGGGGGCCGCCGCGGGAGGTCCTGTCGCCGACACGGCCGACCTCGATACTAAAATCGCCGCGGCACGGGCAGCCCTGGCTGATGCCGACAGTGCGTTACAGGCGGCTTCGCCGAATTATCAGCAACTGGTGCAGGAAGTTGTGCCGGCTTCGGCCGTGCTTGCCTTGCTGCACCCCGGGGAGGCGTTCGTTGCCGTCGACCTGGATGATACCGGCGGCTGGACGTTCGTGTTGCGCGATGGCGCCGTCAGCGCCGCGCGACTCACCACCGGGTTGGAGGGTATCGCGAAGCTGGTGCAGCGGGTACGGGCCGGCGTCGAGCCGACAACCGATGTACTGCCGCCCTTCGATACCGCCGCCGCCTATGCACTCTATCAGGATGTGATTGGCCCGGTGGCGGCGGAGCTGGAAGGCGCCAACTCGATGGTTGTCGCCCCGACCGGGCCGTTGCTGTCGGTTCCATTCGGTGTGTTGCTGACCGGCCCGGCGAACCCTGACAGGCTTGCCGAAGCGCCGTGGCTGCTGAAGCGTATGACGATCGCCCACGTGCCGGCCGCCGCGAACTTTGTTTCATTGCGTAAGGTGGCGGGCACCTCTCATGCAAGCGAGCCCTGGTTCGGCTTCGGCGACTTCCACCCCGTGACATTGGCGCAGGCGCAGGGCAGTTTCCCCGGAGCATCATGTTCTGACAGCGCACAGCTTTTCGCCGGCTTACCCCCGCTGCCCTTCGCCATCCGGGAATTGGATGCGGCCCGCCAGTTGCTGGGCGGCCGTAAGGAAGACGAATTGCTTGGCAGTGCTTTCACGGTGAAGGCCGTCATGGCGACACCGCTGAAAAACTATCGCATTTTGCACTTTGCCACTCATGCGTTGTTGCCGGCGGAGCTCCGCTGCCAGTCCGAAGCCGCGATCGTGACCTCCGATCCACCGGGTGCGACAGATGCATCGGGGGCGCTGCTGACTGTCTCCGACGTGCTAGGCCTTAGTCTCGACGCCGACGTGGTGATCCTGTCGGCCTGCAACTCGGGTGGCGGCGGCGCCGCGGGCAGCGGGTCGGGTCCGGGGAAGGTTGCGGGCGAAAGTCTGTCTGGCCTGGCACGCGCCTTCTTTTACGCCGGTGCCCGTTCGCTCATGGTCACGCATTGGTCGGTCAACGATCAGGCCGCCGCATATTTGGTGGCACAGACCATGCAGGAGGTGCGCGGCGGGGCCGGGATCGCGGAGGCCCTGCGGCATGCCCAACTAAGCCTGCTCGGCAGTGCGACCGGTTCCAGCGCGGCTTTGGCGCATCCGTTCTATTGGGCGCCGTTCGCGCTGATCGGTGACGGCGGCGCGGGCCGGAGCAAAACGGCAGATCGGACTTCGCGTGAGTCCGTTGCCGGGTTATAACCAACCATCGGTTCGCGGTGGGTTATGGATAACGAACGGCTTGGCAAATACGAGATTCGCGGAATCCTGGGCAAAGGGGCCATGGGTACCGTCTATGATGGCTATGACGCCCTGATCGACAGGCGCGTCGCCATCAAGACGATTCCACTGCCCGACCCGTCGGATGCCGAAGCGCAGGAGGAACTGGCGCGGTTCCGCCGCGAGGCACAGGCCGCGGGCCGCCTGACCCATCCGAACATCGTCGCCGTCTATGACTACGGTGAGGACGGCAAGGTCGCCTATATCGTCATGGAGTATGCGCCGGGAACCGAATTGAAGAAGGTTCTCGACAAGGGCGATCGCCTGCCGCCGGCGGAAGCCGTGCGGATCATGCAGGGCGTGCTGGCCGGGCTGCAATTCAGCCACGAGCGCGGCGTGGTGCATCGCGACATCAAACCGGGCAACATCATCCTCTCGACGGACGGCACCGTGAAGATCGCCGATTTCGGCATTGCCCGGATCGAGAGCAGCAACATGACCCAGGCCGGCACGGTCATGGGCACGCCGTCCTATATGTCGCCTGAACAGTTCATGGGCCAGACGGTGGATGCCCGAACGGACATCTATTCCGCCGGCGTGATGCTGTATCAGTTGCTGACCGGCGAGCGTCCGTTCGAGGGCGGCATGTCCGCCATCATGCATAAGGCGCTGAACACCGAACCGCCACGCCCCTCCGACCTGTCGGTCACGGCGCCTCCGGCCTTGGATGCGGTGGTCGCGCGCGCCATGGCCAAGCGTCCGGAAGCGCGGTTCGATTCGGCGGCGAGCTTTGCCGCCGCGATCACGGCGGCGATGGCGGGTGGCGGCCGCGTTGCCGATCCGCTTGCTGGCGATGATGCCACGATGATCTCACAACGCTCGGCCCCGCCGCCTCCGCGCCCCGCCGCCGCGTTGGGCGTCGGCGCCGCCCCGGCCGGGCAGTCAGTGGCGCCGGGCGCCAAAAGCAAGATGCCGCTATTCGCCGGCGTGGCTGTGGTGGCACTCGCCGTCGCTGGGGCTGGTGGCTACTTCGCGCTGAGTGGGGGCAAGCCGACCGTTCCCGTCACGCCGACCGTCCAAGCCCCTCATGCTGTCGTGGCACCAGTATCCCCGCCCGCGCCTGTGGCGGCGACCACGGCGGCCGTGGCACCCGCGGCTGCCCCGGAGCAGGCCGAAGCTGCGCCGATCGCACCCCCTAAAGCCACGCCGCCGGTCGAACAAACCGCCAGTATCGCCGCCTCGCCCAGCCTGATCCGCGACGCAGTCTCCGCCAGCCTGCGCAACGTCGCCTGTGGCTTCACTCGAACCACCGAGGAGGCGGGCAAGGTGTTAGTTACGGGAGTACTGTCTCGCGCTGTCGAGGCCACGACGCTGAACTTCATCCGGACATCGCTGCCCGCAGGCGTGTCGCCGGACGCCTATACCCTGCGGCTCAATACGTTCGACGGTCCGTATTGCGGGGTCGTTGACCTGCTTCGCGGGGCCGCCACCCAACCCATGGGTTTGGCTCTGCGCGACAACGCCAGCGTGCTGCGCAAGGATGATCTCATCATACCGCAAATCGCCATGCCCGATTTCCCGGCCTGGTTGACCGTCGATTATTTCAGCAGCGACGGCGGCGTTGCCCACCTTCACCCAACTTCCAGTGCCGCCAATCGTCAGGAAGCCGCCGACGCCCATATCACGCTGGGCGATTCGGCGAAGGAGCGATGGCAGGTGGACGTTCCGTTCGGCACGGACATGATCGTGGCGATCGCGTCTTCCGCCCCGTTATTCCAGGGGCCGCGTCCCGACAACGACACCGGAGCCGCCTACCTGACTGCGCTGGACCATGCGTTGCGGGAAGCGGCGCGCAACAACACGCGTCTGGCCGCCAACATTATACTTCTGAAGACGACGCCGCGTTGAGTCTGGCGCCGGGGCGGTGTCATATCAGCGGCCCAAAGGGCCGACTGGTTTGCGCGCGGGGTTGGTGAGGCGGCCGCGCGCCAAATCGACAGGATACCAGCCGACCGCCGACTGACAAAAGTGTCGAAGGTTCGGGCGGCTGGTATCAGAGTGGCGTCGCATCATGCAGGGCCTGATCGCGGAGCCACCCGGGCGGCATGCCGTCACGGAAGCGCTGACGCCAATAGCCAACTGCCTGGTCGGTCATCCCAACCAGATCAGGGCGGAAGAACTGCGGGCTTGGGGTGAACATCAAGTAGGCCTGGGTTTCGTTGGCCACCAGTTCCTCGATCGAGGGATCGTAATCCTGGGAAACCAGAAAACCGCGGAACGCGGTTCGGCTTGGCTCATCGAGGACGTTCGTCCAAAATTCCCTTGTCCAGGCCGCGTAAGCGGCGTTCGTGAAGAACTCACCGTGCGACAATTCGTGATGCAGGATGGTGGCGCGCATGTCCAAGGTCACACCGCCCTCGCCTAACGCCGGCACGCTGATCAATCCGATCGTCCCGCCCGATACCAGCGCGGTCTGCTGCTGGAGCAGATCGCGCAGCCACGCCTCACCATGGGTCAGTTTGATGTTCTGACGCGAGACGGCGGCGAAGAAGCGGGTCAGCGATACCGATCCATAGTCGTGGCCGTAATAGAACGTCTCCGGCGTATCGCCATTGGCGCGGATCGCGATATCGAGGGCTGCGTCGTCAAGCGCCCGATCATGCGGCTGACCATTCTTTTCGATCATTGCCGCGGCACGATTGAGCATAGCCCCCTGGCGGGCCAGACTGGCGAAATCAAGTACCAGGATGCGCGGGTTACGGTCGAATCGAAACACATCCAAGGTCGTGGCGTGATTAGCCAGGATCGCCGCTTCGCTGGCTGTGGTGACGGCGATCGGTGGAACAGCCGGCGCGGAAGGGGTTGGGACGGGCACCAGTTTTGGAGCCGCCGATGGTTTGAACAGCGCCCATCCGAAACCGCCCACAGCCGCGACGCCCGCGCAAATGGCGCAACCGACGAACAACCGGCGAGAGCCCCGCCGCGGCGAGATGGTGGGGACCGACCCCGCTCGGAGTCTGACCGTGTCGTCGTCATGCGGAGCCATGCCGACGGTCCCCCGCGCTAGAGCTTCATCCGGTCAGCCGGGTGGGCCGAGTCGGATGAACGGGTGCGATGCGGCATCGATCATGCGTCCAGATTGATCACCCGCACCCGCCGGTTACGGGGTTCTGGCACCTGTTGTCCGGTGGGCACGGCCAGATCGTCCTCGCCCATGCCGATCGCCTGTAAACGCGAGCGATCGATGTGGTAGGCATTAACCAGATAGTCCACTACGGCATCCGCCCGGCGAGCCGACAGTGCGCGATTGGCTTCGGGGCTGCCGACAGTGTCGGTGTGGCCTTCGATACGGAAGTGATATTGGGCCAGAGCGGAACTGCTGAGAGCCTTGCCCAACTGGTCCAGCGCCGCCCGCGCGGCGGGCGTCAGATCGGCAGAGTTGGTCGCGAATTTCACTTCCAGATTGGCCGATGGCGCCTTGGTCGCGACCGGCGCGGCGGCGGCGGCGTGTGCGGCGCTGCCAGCGTGTTCGACTGCCCCCGCGGGCCTCGGGGTCGCGGCCACTGGACCCGTCGCCCCGGTCGTCGGGCGGATACCGCGCGTTCCGCTGCCGATCATGCCGGTCGGCTTAAGCGACTTGATGATGTCATCCGCGGACGGGTTCGACTGCGCCAGAACGGGTGTCGCGACAGCCCAGGCAAGCACCGCGCCCGCCAGAATTGATTTCGTCAACCGCATATTACATTCCCATCCTGGAGATCGGCAATTGATAGCAGTCTCGTTATGATCGGACCAGCATCAAGCGAATTTTGGCACGCCCGGGAGCGCTTATTTATCGTATTGTGTCCAGCCATAGTTATGGATGACCCATTTCAGCGTCATGCCGTAGTCGGGGTCAGTGGCATATATCCCGGTCAGCGCGTCGGCGAAGGCATCCGGATTGCCGGCCATCTGCATGGCGGGTTTGTAGGGCTGCCCAGTCGCCAGCAGTTTGCCATGCAGGTCGAAAGCCTCGGTCAGGCTATCGAATTTCCGAAACTTCGCTTCAACGACGATGCTTTTTCCCTCGATCACCTCGCGCGTCGGGCTTTCGACCGCCGGTTCGGTGGGCAGGGCCTTGATGCCAAAGGGGTTGTTGCTGTCCGGCGGCATGGACGCGCCCCATGCGCTTTCCACGGCCCATTGCGCCATGGTGACGGAGGCCGGCACGTTCCATCGTTTGCGCGACGCGATGGCCGCTTCGATGACATCAGGAGGTGCCTCACCGAAATGACCAACCTTTGGCGTGGGGCCATTGACCAGCGGATGCGCCGCCAGGGCGTAATAGGTCGCGCTGCCAGGATCGACGCGTCCCGAAGGCGGCATCATGTTCATCATTACGGCCTGAAACGTCTCGATGGCCAGGGTCGTGCCGATATCGGCTTCGCCGGTAACCGGGATTGGCGCGTGCGGCTGCGGCAGCCGGTCGTTGAGCAACCCCTGAATCACGAAAACATCGCCCGGCGCGTTCACACCCTGCCGGCCCACCGACGTGAAAATCGGCGCGGCGACCCGGCCCATTTCATCGGTGCTGAGGATCGTGGCGGACGGGACCAATCCCATGGCGAATCTCCTAAGTGATCATTGAGATATAACCGAATCGTTCGGCGGAAGGCACCTTCCTCCGCCCGCCATGACGGGCTCCGCGGTCCGTGCATCCACTTGGAGCCGTTATTTCTTCGTAGCCCCCAAGTCTGACGAAAACGACTGCCAAGGTCGCATTTTCGAGTCTAGAATGATACGGAGTGCGATGAAAGCCAGGCTGAACGATCAAGGCCCGGTGGCAGGCAGTCTCCGTCAGAGGTAGAATTTTGAGCGACAACCCGTTCGACGAGCCGGAAGACCAGGATCGGACGGTTATTCGCCCGACCCCCGGTGGCAGGCGCGGTGTGTCCCTGTCGCCGCCAACGGCCGCTGGGCCCGTGGCGACGTCTCCGCCGCCGCGCCCGATTCAGGCGGCACCGGTTTTGAGTGGCATCGGGGCCGAAATGGCATCGCTGGGCGACAACAAGCTGCTCGTGGCGGCGGCGCCCCTGCTGCAACTGCTGGCCCGGCTGCGCAACACCGCCAATCCTCCCGATGCCAGTGATTTAGGCGCCCGGGTGCTGGCGGAACTACGTAAATTCGAGCAAGCGGCGCGTGACGGGGGCGTGCCGATGGAGCAACTGCGCCCGGCGCATTATGCGCTGTGCGCCAGTCTGGATGACGTCGTGCTGAATACGCCATGGGGCAGCAACAGCGCCTGGGTGCGGTCAAACCTGGTGGCGAGTTTTCACCCCGGCGCCGCCGGCGGGGAGCGTTTCATCTCGGTCCTGGGTAAGCTGCGGCAGCAGCCGGGACCGAATTTGGCGGTCCTCGAACTGATGTATTTCTGCCTGTCGCTCGGCTTCGTCGGGCCATTTCGCGATACGCCAGGCGGGATGATGGCGCTGGAACGCCTGCGCTTGGAGGTGGCGGCGGACATCGCGGCACAGATACAGGCCGTGCCGGCCGAGTTGTCGCCGCAATGGCAAGGCGTCGATGCCAGGTTTCGCCCGAAACGCAATGCGCTGCCGGTCTGGGTGGCGGTGTCGGCGGCGCTTGCGGTGATTGGCGGGATGTTCATGGTCAGCCTGCGCGACCTTAATGCCGCTTCGGACATGCTGGTCTCCCGAGCGCTGGCCAGCGCCCCGTCGCACATGCCTGACATCGTTCGCGCGGCACTGCCGGTTGCCCCGGCGCCGGTACCGCACGAACCCACCGCGGTCGATCAGATCCAGGCGGCTTTGGCAGCCGAAATCGACCGCAAGCAACTGGCAGTCCTTGGTGCCGACACCACGCCGGTGATCCGGGTGCCCGCGGGGCTATTGTTCCCGGCCGGCAGCGCGAAGCTGTCAGCATCGGCCATTCCGCTATTGGAACACGCCGCCGCCGCGATGCGCCCCCTATCCGGCCCTGTTACCGTGCTGGGCTTCACCGACAACACGCCGATTCACACCGTTCAGTTCCCGTCCAATTTTCAGCTTTCGTCGGCCCGGGCAAAGGCTGTGCAAGCAGTCATCCAGCGGGCCCTCGGGCGCGCACGTCATGTAACCGCTGAAGGCCGATCGGATGCCGACCCGATCGCTTCCAACGCCAGTGCGGAAGGGCGGGAACAGAACCGCCGCATCGAGATCGTGCTGCATCGGCTGGAGAGCGGCCGATGACGCGGATTGCCCTCGCCCGCTGGCTGATCAGCCTGATCGGCACGCTGGCGTTGTCCGGGTTGGTCTGGTTGTTCGGGCCGTTGCTGCCGGTGATGGAGGACACGCTGCCCCGCCTCGCCGTCGTGGGGCTGATGCTGGTGCTATGGGCGTGTATCAACCTGCTGATCGACCTGTCTCGGAGCAGCCGTGATCGGGCGCTTAGCACGGGCGTTGCGGCCAGCGCGACAGCCGAGGAAGCGGCGGCGATCCAAGGCGGGCTGGCCAAGGCGTTGGCGCTGCTAAAGAAAAAGCAGAGAGGCCAGGGCTATTTATATGAGCAGCCTTGGTATGTAATCATCGGTCCGCCCGGCGCGGGCAAGACGACCGCCCTGTTGAACGCCGGGTTGCGCTTTCCGCTGGCCGCCGAGATGGGGCAGGGCGCGGTGGCGGGTGTTGGCGGCACCCGCCTTTGCGACTGGTGGTTTACTGATGAGGCGGTGCTGATCGATACCGCCGGCCGCTATACCACTCAGGATTCCGACGCGTCGGTCGATCGGGCCGGTTGGGACGCGTTTCTTGATCTGCTCAAGCGCACCCGGCCGCGTCAGCCGCTGAACGGCGTGATCGTGGCCATCGCGCTGTCCGACATTGCCGCCAATTCGGTCCAGGATACGACGCGGCATGCCAGGGCGATCAGTGAGCGTGTGCGGGAACTGGAGACGCGGCTTGGCATCCGGCTTCCTGTCTATGCGCTATTCACCAAAGCCGACCTGATCGTCGGGTTCAGCGAGTATTTCGACGATCTGGACCGTGACAGCCGCCGTCAGGTTTGGGGGGTGACGTTGCCGCATGAGGCCGGGACCATCGCCGCCGCACCGGACCCGGCGACCATCGCGGCACGCCTCATGCAGTTGGCCGAACGCTTGAACCAACGGCTGGTCGCGCGCCTGGCGAGCGAACCGAGTGCCGAACGGCGGGCGCTGATCGCGGGATTTCCCGCCCAGGTGGCGAGCCTGGCGGAACCGCTCGCCCGGTTTTTGGACGAAGCTTTCGGTGCCACCCCGGTGCCATTGCTGCGTGGCGCTTATTTCGCGTCCGGCACTCAGGAGGGAACACCGATCGACCGGCTGACCGGGGTATTGAGCCGCAGTTTCGGCCTTGACCAGCGCCGCGCCGCCACTTTGCGGCCGGAGCAGGGGCGCAGCTATTTCCTCGGCGACTTGCTGACGCGCGTGGTGTTCGGCGAAGCGATGCTGGCGTCGGACAACCCGATCGCGCGCAAGCGGCTGTTTCTGCTGCGCACGGCGATCTGTTCGGTTGCCGGGATCGCCGTCCTGGCGGCAGGCATCGTGTTGTGGCGCGTGCATGGCGCTGAAACCGCCACTATCGAAAGGGTCAACCTGGCCTTATCGGGGTATGAGCAGACCGCCGGCAAGCTGCCGCTTGATCCGGTATCCGACGACGATCTGCGCCAGTTGGTTCCGCTGCTGGATCAGGCGGCCGCACTGGCGCACGACACCGGGGAAGGAGCCGACGCCATTGGTACGGGCCTCGGGTTGTCGCAGGCGGGGAAGCTGGGGGAAGCCGCGCGCACTGTTTATCGCCATGCCCTGGAACGCGCCCTGTTGCCGCGCCTGATCTGGCGGCTGGAAACGCAGATGCGCGGTAATCTGGCCCGTCCTGATTTCCTGTATGAGGCCACGCGGATTTATTTGATGCTTGGCAACATAGGTTCGCTCGACCGTGAATCGGTGAGCGAATGGATGGGCCTGGATTGGCAGGCGACATACCCCGGGGCCGACGCGGCGCCAATGCGCCAGGATCTTGCCGTTCATCTCCACGCGCTGCTGTCCGACGCTTTGCCGACGGTCCAGTTGGATGGTCGGCTGATCGGCCAGGCACGGGCCAGTTTCAGTCAGGTCACGCTCGCCCAGCGGGTCTATGCGCGCATTCGCGGTTCAGCCGCGGCGCAGCGGCTGGCGCCATGGCGACCTGTCGATGCGCTTGGCCCGGCCGGCGCTCGGCTGTTCGTGCGGGCCTCTGGCCACAAACTGACTGATGGCATAGCCGGCCTGTTTACCCATGACGGCTTTGTCAGCGTGCTGCTGCCGTCGATCGCCCCCGCCGCGCAGTCGGTGGCGGCGGAAAGTTGGGTGCTTGGCCAGAAAACCGAGCTGGATCCGAACGGCGCTGCGATGCGCGACGTGCAAAACGCTGTCGTGGCGATGTACGCCGCCGAGGATATCGAGGTCTGGGACCGCATGCTTGGGGATCTGGAAGTGGTGCCGCTGCGCAGCCTGACCCAGGCGGCACAGGACCTTTATATCATGTCTTCCCGGCAATCGCCGTTACGGGCCCTGCTATCCAGTGTGGTGCATGAGGTGACTCTGACCGCGCCGGCCGGACCGACTCCCACCGGAGCGTCGCGGTTGCAGGGGCTGCTTGGTCCTGCCGTCGCGGCAGCGAGCACGGCTAACACGCAGGCGGGGGAGAGCGTCGCCGAACATTTCAGGCCGCTGCGCGACCTGCTGGGTGATGGCGGGGTCAGTCAGCTCGACCCCGCGCTGCAATCGCTTTATGATTTGCAGCAGCAGTTGGCGAAACTCGCTGCCGCCCCGATCGGCAGCACCGCGCCGCCACTGCCGTCCGGCAATGATCCCGCGGTGCTGTTGCGTGCCCAGGCTGCAAGGCTGCCGCAACCGCTGTCGCGTTGGATGACGGCGATGGCGGCCAGCGGAACGGCGCTGCGCAGCGGCAATGCGCGTCAGCAGATCAGCACCGCCTGGAACGCGCCGGGCGGACCAGCGTCGTTCTGCGCGCAATCGGTCAAGGGGCATTTTCCCTTCGATCGCACGGCCACGGCGGATCTGCCGCTTGACGATTTCAGCCGGCTGATGGCGTCCGGCGGCGTGCTGGATGGTTTCTTCAACACGCAACTGGCGCCATTTGCCGATACCACCGGCAAGGTCTGGAAGCCGAAGTCACCCGATGGCGCTACCCCGCCGGTGTCGGCCGACGACATCGCCCAGTTTCAGCGCGCCGCCAGCTTGCGTGATCTGTTCTTTCCCGACGGTGCCACCACCCCGGTCATCCGGTTCGACATCACGCCGGTGTCGCTGGACCCCGTCTCGACCTCGGTGACGCTGGATTTGGATGGCACCGAGGTTCGGTTCGCTCATGGGCTGTCGCAGGCTTCGCAAATCAGCTGGCCTGGCGCCAATCACATGAGAAATGCTCGGATTCTGTTCGATCCACCGATCGCGGATGGCGGGTTGCCGGCCGAAAGCGGACCTTGGGCCTTGTTCCGGCTGATGGCGCACGCGCGCCTGCAACCGGACGCCAAGGGGGAGCACATTATTGCCACATTTCAGCAAGGGGATCGGCGCGCGGCTTTCGATGTCCACCCGATCGGCGGGGGCAATCCGTTCGGCGCGGGTTTGACCGAGGCGTTCCGCTGCCCGGCGGTGCCATGACCAGACCGTCATCCTCCCGGGTGCCAAAGCTGATTCTCGGAGTGACGATGCGCGCGATTATCCTGGAATCGATTCTGTGTTGCCTTGCCGTATCGGTTGGCTGCTAAATATCTACTAACGCCGAGAGACCTGATAACCCAAGGGGACGACGAACGTGGCCAAAGCACCTGCATCAGCCGCTGAAAGCATAATGGCGGCGGGCAAAATGAAGCCGCTGCTTGCCAGGCATAAACCGGTTGGGGCCGCGATCGGTCTGACCGCCGAGGGCGAAGGCGTGATCCTTCTGCATAAGAAGGCGAAGCCGAAGAAGGTCATGGCGATGCTGAAGGCCGCGGCGGGCAAGGAGAAACTGAAGCTGGACAATGCCAGCCTGCGGTTTGGACGTGCCGTGGTGGACCCGACCTACGACGCTGGAATGGTCCGGTTCTTCATCAATAAGGCTGCCGCCGGCAGCATGCGCATGAAGCTGTTACCGGTGGTAAAGGAAGTTCCTTACCAGAAGGTCGAACTCAACATCGATGAGGGGCTGGAGCTGGAGCCAGATGATACCGCCGAGTCGCTGTCC
>JAKBCJ010000478.1 GCA_021807975.1 Pseudomonadota bacterium
CATGGGCGGGACCCTGCCGGTAACGTCCGCGCCGTTTAACAAGGGGTAGTATTCTCATGGACATGACGGGCGAGCGGCGAATTCCGGCTCCGCGCCAAACCGTATGGGAAGCGCTCAACGATACGGATGTGCTGAAATCCAGCATTCCAGGCTGCGAAAGCCTGGAAAAGCTCGGCGACGATCAGATGAAGGCGACCGCGGCCATCAAGGTCGGACCGATTTCCGCCCGGTTCTCCGGTAAGGTGCAACTCACCGATATCGACCCGCCCAACGGTTACCGTATCAGCGGTGAGGGGCAGGGCGGCGTCGCCGGTTTCGCCAAGGGCGGCGCGAACGTCACGCTGACCGACGACGGCAGCGGGACACTTCTCGCCTATCAGGTGAACGCCCAGGTCGGCGGTAAGCTGGCACAGTTGGGCGGACGCCTGATCGATGCCACCGCCAAGCAGATGGCCGACGCCTTCTTCGATCGTTTCAGCAAGCAGGTGGAGGCGATGGTGCCGGCCGCCGCGGAGGCCGCTGCCAGCGAGACGATGGCGGAACCGATAGCCGTCGCGATGGCGTCCGCGCCGGCCTCGGCAATCTCCATCTGGGCGCTGATCCCACGCGAACCCTTCGGCATGCCGATCGCGGCCTGGCTGGGCGGGGCCGTGTTCGCCCTGATGGTGCTGCTCATGCTGGGAAGCATGCTCTAGTGACGGCGCTTCCGGCAACGGTCGCCGATACCGGACATCTGCTCGCCGCCAACGGCTACATCGCCGACCTGGAACTGACGACCACGGTGCATCTCGCGTTAACCATGCAGCGCCCGCTGTTCCTGGAGGGCGAACCCGGCACCGGCAAGACCGAGATCGCCAAGGTGCTGTCAACCGGCCTCAACCGCCGGTTGGTCAGGCTGCAATGTTACGATGGGATGGACCTGTCGGCCGCGGCCTATGAATGGGACCACGCCCGCCAGCTTATGGCCATCCGGCTGGCGGAGGCCGCGGGTCAAACCGACCGGGCCGAACTGTCCAGCAACATTTATACGCGGGCGTTCCTCCAGGCCCGCCCGCTGCTGTCCGCGATCGACCCGGATCTGCCGCCCGCCGTGCTGCTGATCGACGAACTGGACCGCGCCGACGAACCGTTCGAGGCATTTCTGCTGGAGCTGCTGGCTGACTTCCAGATCACCGTGCCCGAATTCGGCACCGTTCGCGCCCACACCCGGCCCGTGGTGGTCCTGACATCGAACCGGACGCGGGAGGTGCATGACGCGATCCGCCGCCGTTGCCTGTATCACTGGGTCGATTACCCCGATGCAACCCGCGAACGGGCCATCCTGGCGGCGAAGGCTCCGGAGGTTCCGGCGCATCTGGCCCAGCAGGTCGTCGATTTTGTCCAGCGCCTGCGCGGCGAAGAACTGTTCAAGCTGCCCGGCGTGGCCGAGACGATCGACTGGGCACAGGCGCTGACCTACCTGAATAAGACCGAACTGACGGCAGGCGATGTCGATGAAACCCTCGGTGTTCTACTAAAATATCAGGACGACATAGCCAAGGTTCGCGGGGCCGAGGCGGCTCGGTTGATCGCCGGGGCCGCGGCGGCATAAATAACCGGACGCCCGGGGGCGCGAAAAGCTTCTTTTCCGCCACGGGTTCCCTATAATCGTTAACATGCCATTCGACGTTCATGACTTTCCCCTGGCCGCCAGGACGGATCGTGCCGAAACCCGTCAAGGCCGGCGCATAGTTGCTGCCTGGCTGTTCACCGTTGCCGCCATGATCCTGGTGATGATCGTGCTGGGCGGTGCCACCCGCCTGACCGGGTCGGGCCTGTCGATCATGGAATGGGCGCCGTTGCTGGGCGCGCTGCCCCCGACGACGGACGCGGAATGGCAGCGGCTGTTCGGACTCTATCAGAAGATACCGCAGTACACCCTGATGCATCAGGGATTCGGTATCGACGGCTTCAAGCATATTTTCTGGCTGGAATGGACCCATCGGCTCTGGGGACGGCTGATCGGTGTCGTTTTCCTGCTGCCGCTGCTGTGGCTTGGCGCGACCGGCCGAATCCAGCGCCGCCTGCTTCCCCGGCTGGGTCTGCTGTTCCTGCTGGGCGGGCTGCAAGGCGCGGTTGGGTGGTTCATGGTGGCATCCGGCTTCATGCCGGACTCTACCGCCGTCTCGCCCTATCGGCTGGTAATCCATCTGGTTCTGGCGCTGACGTTGTACGCGGCAATCGTCTGGACCGGCCTGTCCACGCTGCACCCGGCGCGCACGCGGCCAATGCCGCCGAGGCATCTGCCTCCGCTGGCGTTCGCCGCGCTGGGGTCGGTTTGCCTGACCATCGTGGCCGGGGGCTTCACCGCCGGGCTGCATGCCGGCCTGACCTATAACACCTTCCCGCTGATGGACGGCGACTGGGTGCCTGATGGCTACACCATGCTGCACCCGCTGCTGCGCAACTTCACCGAAAATGTCGCCGCGGTGCAGTTCGATCACCGTCTGCTTGCAACCGTTACCCTGTCGCTCGTCTCCGTCCTCGCAGTCGCCGCATGGCGCTCCGGTCTGCCTCGCGGGCTTTCGATCTGCCTCGGCGCCGCCGTTGGCGGGCAGTATGCCCTTGGGGTGACCACCTTGCTGATGGTTGTTCCGGTCCGTGTCGCCACGCTGCATCAGGCGGGCGCGGTCATCCTGCTGACCGTCCTGCTGGTTTTGGTGCATTACCTGTCCGCCGAATCCCGGCCGGCTGCCGTCGAACCCCCGCCGGCCGAAGTTTCCCCGGTATGACCATCGACCCGACGGTCAGCCTGCAGACCGTTTTCGATGCGATCCCGGTCGGTTTGGGTGTTGTCGATGCCGAACGCCGCATCGTGCTTATGAACCGGGCGTTCCGGGACTCGCTTGGCCTGCCGGCCGACGGGATACCACCGGGAACGCCGGTCGAGGAGGCTGTCAGGGCATCGGCACTCCGCGGGGTGTATGGCCCGGGCGATCCCGACGCCCAGGTTGCCGCTGTCATGGCCCCCGACCGTACCCAGCCGGGCCGCCTGCGGCGGCGGACTTACGCGGGCAAAAGTCACGATCTGTTCAACACGCCGCTGCCGGGCGGCGGCTACGTCGTCAGCGCGGTCGAGACCACCGCGCTGCTGGCCGCCCGGGCCGATGCGGAAACGGCCTTATCCCGCACCGCTACCGCTCTGGCAACACTGCGGATCGGCTTGGCGATCTTCGATCCGCAACACCGGTTGCTGCTGGTGAACCCCGGCTTCACGGCGCTTTTGTCGCTCCCGCCGGATCGCCTGCCGGCTGGAACCAGCCTGGATGCCATGCTGGCTCTGATGGAAGCCCGCGATGAGTTCGCCGGTCCGGAGGGGATGGCGTTCGTCGCCGCCCTGCGCGGCGCGGCATCCGGACAGTCCTGGGCCGCACGCCGGCTGCGGGCAGACGGGCGGTCGATCGACATCATGGTCGATCCACTGCCCGATGGCGGCTGCACCATCGCGGTTAACGACATCACCCCGCAAGCCAGGGCCGAGGACGAAGCCCGCCGCCGGGCACTGCTGCTGCAAATGGTGCTGGTGAATGTGCCGCACGGAATTTGCGTTTATGGCGCCGATCATCGCGTTGCGATGCTCAATGACAACTATAACAAGGTCATGGCCGGAGAGCCGCTTCAGGTGGGCGACCTGCTCTCTGACGTGATTCGCCGTCGGG
>JAKBCJ010000479.1 GCA_021807975.1 Pseudomonadota bacterium
TGCCATCGGCAACACCCCGCTGATCCGCCTGCGCCGGGCGTCGGAGGCGACGGGCTGCACGATCCTGGGCAAGGCGGAGTTCATGAACCCCGGCGGATCGGTGAAGGACCGCGCCGGCCTTGCGATCGTCATGGATGCCGAGGAACGCGGCACCCTGAAGGCCGGCGGCACGATCATCGAGGGCACCGCCGGCAACACCGGCATTGGCCTGACCCTGGTGGGCAACGCGCGCGGCTACCGCAGCGTGATCGTGATGCCGGAGACCCAAAGCAAGGAGAAGATCGACTTCCTGCGCATGATCGGCGCCGATTTGCGCCTTGTGCCGGCCAAGCCGTTTCGTGACGAAGGCAACTACGTGCATGTGTCCCGCCGTCTTGCCGAACAGATCGCGGCGGAGACGGGGAATGCGATCTGGGCCAACCAGTTCGACAATCTGGCGAACCGCGAGGGCCACCGGATGACCACCGGGCCGGAGATCTGGGACCAGACCGGCGGCAGGATCGACGCCTTCACCTGCGCCTGCGGAACCGGGGGCACCCTGGCCGGCGTGTCCCTGGCCCTGAAGGAACGTAACCCGGACATCCAGATCGTGCTGGCCGATCCGCTGGGGTCCGGACTGTATGGCTGGGTGAAGAACGGCGATCTGTCGATCCAGGGTTCGTCGATCACCGAGGGCATCGGCCAGTCCCGCGTGCCGGAGAACCTGAACGGGGTGCAAATCGACGACGCCGAGCGGATCGAGGATGCCGAGGCGCTGGAGCAGATCTACGACGTGCTGATCCACGAGGGCCTGTCGGTCGGCACCAGCGCCGGCATCAACATCGCCGCCGCGATCCGCGTCGCCAAGCGGCTCGGACCAGGCCACACGGTAGTAACGATCCTGTGCGACGGCGGGGCGCGGTACGCGTCGAAGTTGTTCAACGTGCCGTTTCTGCGGGAGAAGGGGTTGCCGGTGCCGGGATGGATGTAGGACGCCCCCTAACTGTCAGACGAATGAAAAGTTGCCTAATCCCCTTTTGGGGAAATTGCAGCGACCCCCGGTTTTCTTCCCTGGTGCCCACACCAGTGCCTAACGGGACAAAGGCACCAACTTGGCAGCCTGGGGATCATAGGCCAAATTTGTAATCGAGCCGTCGCGAATAGACTTTACTGCTTCATCGATGACATGCAACGGAACGAGAAACCATTCCCGCGGGCGCACTGGATGTCCAAAGCGATCGGAAATGGTCAAATCCAACTGTGCAGGTGCAAATATGCGGTGGAAGATGGCCTCCAGCTTGGAACGGTTGATATCCGTTAGTTTATAGGTCGCGATAACCTCGACCTCGGCCAGCAAATAGGTCGCGTCATGCGCGGCATTGGCGATACGGGTTTCAACTTTCCCGCCGGTCACGCCGATTTTGTGGATCAACTCCCGATGTGCGGCGACGAAGGGATGATTTGACAGGCTCCGGAGGACATAGATGGTCCCGCTCTCGATGTCGTCGTCTTCCAGTTGGTCGCCAAACAGCGGGCCTACGGATGGTTCGGTTATCCGCCTGCCTGCTTCATCCTTGTAAAGCGCGCGTTGAAGAGAACGCAAAAGCAGATCGCTTTCGGTGCCATTTGAGTAAATCACCCTCAGTCTTGCATCGGACTCCCCATTAGGTGCCTTAATCGATTTTCCAACCTCTGCGACATACGCTGTCTGGCCGCCTAATATGAAAAACTGTCCCGCCTTGATCCCGGCTTTTAGAAAGCCCGCATCCTTGACAAACTGCCTTGTCGTGCGAAGCCCGCTTTCAAGTTCGCTTTGGACCTGCTCGAAAAGCGGTTTGAATTGTGCAAAGTCCTCGCATTTCCGGCGATCGGCGATCTCTTCCGCCGCCCGCTTTTCGGCGCTGTTGCGAACATGGCGAAGATCTGCGATGTCCGGCGCGCCCGCCGCGCCGGTCAATTCCGCCAGTAGCGCGTCGTCGTCCATCGTCTCGACCGGATCAGCCGGCACAATCTCTGTTGCTGTCAGAATCCCTTGATGATCCAGCGGCGCCAGGATCGCCCGGCATTCCTCTAACGCCCGCAGACGGTCGAGGCGCACGGCATACAGCCGCTCGAAAATGTCGCCACTGTCCCCATGTCGCGGAGCGCGGCCGTGTTTCTCTACAAATCGCTGGATGTCCTCGAAGCCGGCGATGATGCGCTCTTCTCGCGCGGAGCGACCACCCTTCTTTTCCGGCGGCGCGAATTCGTCGAGTTCGGCGCGCAGATCGTCGAGGTCCAGATCACTCATAGCGGCCCTCATCCTTGAAGCGGACAAAGGCGGCCGCGCCTTCCGCCATCCGCTGTTCCCAGGCATCCGTTGAATTGATCGACGGTAGGCGTCCACGTTCCTTTTTGAATTTAACAGCGCGGACGGCAAGGTCTTTCGCCTCTTCGGGCGTTAGATTGGTGCGCTTGGCGGCGATCGCCGCGGCGACCTGTTTCAGGCTCTCTTCGCTCATTGTCTTGGAGAGGATCGCATAGGCTTCGCCGAACGGATTGATACGGTCGATAAGATCGATGTCCAGGTCCCGCACGTCCATCGCGAATTTCCGGACGTCATCGACGAACGCGGTATTGGGGCTCTCCTCGCCGCCGCCTCCTCCGGCAGCGCCGGAGGCAACCTCTTTCGCCTTCTGGGTCAGATTCAATGCGGCGACAGCGTGTTGGCGCACTGCCTCCTGATCGTCCGCGGAAAGCTCGGGATACCTGTCCTTGATGATTTTCCCCATGCGCACCTGGGTCAGCTCTTCCGGCACAAGCTCCCGGTCGAAGAGGCCACGCTCGATCGTCGGCTTATCCTGGACGAACGTGGCGATCACCTCGTTCAAGTCCTCGTGGCAGATCCGCGCCGCCTCCGCGCTCTTTGGCTCAGCAAGGCCTTTGATCTCGATTTGGAACTTCGCCTGCTCCTCGCTGAAACCGATATTGCACTTCGCCGGGTCGTAACCGCCTTCGCCATATTCGAAGCCCGCGGCCGGGGTGCTGGTGTTCGGGTTCTTCGGCTTGAACTCGAAACGAGGTGCGAGGACCTGTTCCATCAGCAAGCTGGCCGCGATGGCTTTCAACGTATCGTTGACCGCTTCAGTGACGGCCACCTCGGCCGCGGCCGGTTCGGCGATCAGATTTGTGAAGCGCGCGCGGGTCTTACCAGGAGCATCGCGGGTGGCCCGGCCAATAATCTGAACGATCTCGGTCAGGCTGGAGCGATAACCGACCGTCAGCGCGTGTTCGCACCAGATCCAGTCGAAGCCTTCCTTCGCCATGCCCAGCGCGATGATAATGTCCACATGATCGCGGTTGTTCTTCTGCGCCGGGTCCTTCAGCGCGGCGGAAACCCGGTCCCGCTTGGCGGGATCGTCATCGACCAGATCGGCAATGCGCAGAATCCGCCCGTCGGCCGTCTTGACCAACTGGAATCCCGTGGCCGGATCAGCGCCTTGCCAGGTGCCAAGTTCCTCGATGATGTGTTCCACCTCCTTGATCTTGTCCTTCGTGCTCTCGCGCGAATTGACGCTGGGAATATGGATGATCGTCTTCTCCGCCGGGTTCAGCACCTTCAGAGGCTGACCCGGAATGGAACCGGAACGGACTCCTCAGCTTACTCACTCCGTTGGGGGCGCCGGCCGGACGGCGCGGTTGGATAGCGAAAATTGTTGCGTGACTTC
>JAKBCJ010000480.1 GCA_021807975.1 Pseudomonadota bacterium
GCCCGCCCGATACCGTGCCAGCCAACGAAACGCCTGTCGAAGGGAAAGGCCGGCGGCGGTGGCCGCATCTCCCACCCGCCACCCGTCGGTGCGGACACGATGCACCAGTAAGGCTCGACCTTGTGGCGTCAGGCGCGCATTCTTGTGGACGTTCATTCGGGGCTCCAGGGTGTGAGGTTGCGTGTGTGGTAACCACAGCTTCACCCCAATGCCCCGGATGAACAACCTTCGTAGCTTCTACAACTAGCCACACAAATGCGAACGGACCCTAGCCAAGCCCCCGCGCTTCCGGCAGGCTCCGATCCGGAAATGTCATAAGCGAACCAATGTACCTGTCGTTCGATTTGCTGAGTAACGCCTTGGTGTCCGGGCTGCTTTTGGGTGGCCTTTACGCGGCCGTGACGATCGGGGTGTCGATCTCTTTCGGCATGCTGGACATCGTAAACATCGCGCATCCAGCGTTCATTATTCTGGGCTCCTACACAGCCTATATCGCGAACAGCGTGTTCGGGTTCGACCCGATCCTCAGCAGCGTCGGTCTGACGCCGGCATTCTATCTGCTAGGTATCGCGATCTATTATGTGTACGACGTGTCGTTCGAACGGCGTGGGGACGCCTCCATCCGCGGGCTGGCCTTCTTCTTCGGCTTGCTATTCATTACCGAGGTGACGCTGGTTCTGGTGTTCGGTGTCGATTACCGTCTGGTGGACGCGCCTTACAACGGCCCCAGCCTGCATGTCGGCCCGGTCGATCTGCCTTTGCGCCTGCTGGTGCCGTTCCTGGTGTCGATGGTTCTGGTCGGCGCGCTGCAAATTTACATTTCCCGCACCTTCATCGGCCGGGCGATCCAGGCCGTGGCGCAGGATCCATCTGCGCTGCGGCTGATGGCCGCCGACCCCCGCCGGATCAAACGGATCGCCTTCGGGCTGTCGATCGCCAGCGCCTCGGTGGCCGGCGCGATCCTGATCGTCATTCAACCGGTCGAGCCATCGATCGCGCGCGACTATATCGGTCGGATTTTCGCGATCTGCGTGATGGGCGGCCTGGGCAGCTTCGGCGGCACGGTCGTGGCCGCTATGATCCTGGGGATCATGGAGAGCCTGACCTCGACTTTCTATGGACCTTCCTGGTCACCCGCGGTGGCGTTCGGGTTTCTGTTACTCACGCTGGCGGTTCGGCCGGCCGGCCTGTTTGGACGCCGCTCATGAACGGAAGTGTCCGCTTCGTGCTGGTCTCGCTGCTGACCGCGACAGCGACGTTCGGCGTCACGCTGCTGATCGGCAATGCCTATCTATTCTTCGCCGGGTATGTGGTGCTGCAGTACATCGTCTTGGCGACGGCCTGGAACATCCTGGGCGGGTTCACCGGTTATGTCAATTTCGGCACCGCCGCATTCTTCGCTCTGGGTGCTTACACAACCGTGGTGCTCCATAAGACCGTGCCGATGTTGCCGCTGCCGGCGATGATGGTGGTTGGCGGGACGATCTCGGGCCTAGTCGGCCTGGGCATGGGCTATCTGACGCTCCGACTCAAGGGCACCTTCTTCTCTATCGCCACACTCGCGATGGCGGTTGTCGTACAGACCCTGATCACCAACTGGGACTTTGTCGGCGGCTCACGCGGCGCCTATATCATTCGCCCATCCGCCTCGCCGATCTTCACCGGCGACTATATCCAATACCTGTTCGCCACGATGCTGCTGCTGTCGGTCGTGTCCGTGTCCATCGCCCGGGCGATCCAGAACTCCAAACTTGGATACGGATTCGCCGCGATTCGCGACGACGAGGTTGCCGCGGAGGCGACCGGCGTGCCGACCCTGAAGCTGAAGCTGATCGCGACCGCCTTGTCGGGCGGCCTGATGGGCATGGCGGGGGCGCCGTTGCCCTACTACGTGACGTATCTGGATCCGGCATCGGGCTTCAGCTTGAGTTATGCGGTCAACACGATCGCGATGCCGCTCATTGGCGGCACCGCGACTTGGCTGGGGCCGGTGATCGGCGCGGTGCTGCTGGGTACGTTGCAACAGGTGGCGACGGTGACGATCTCCTCGGCGTTGTCGCTGCTGCTGGTGGGTGTGCTGCTGGTGGGCTTCGTCATCGCCGCGCCGAAGGGCATCGTGGGCTGGTTCAAGCGATAGGCGTCAGCTTTTCGCCGCCAGCGCCACCCCGGCCAGGGTCATGGACAGCGCTACGATCTGACGAGCCCCGAACGTCTCGCCCAGCAGGACCCCCGATCCGATCACGCCCACCACCGGCGATAGCAGCACGGTTGTCGAAGCGGTCGAAGCGGAGACGAACCGCAATGCCCGAAACCACGTCAGGTAAGCGACCGTCATCGGGATGGTGGAGATATAAGCGATGGAGGCCCATCCCCCCGCGGTAACCCGGCTGAAATCAGGATGCTCGAAGCATGCCAGCAGCGCCACAGGGGTCATGCCCAAAACCCCCTGCCACGCGACCGCCGCGGTGGGCGGCAGACGAAGCGGCCTTTGCTTGGCCAGCACGGTGCCCAGGCCGAACAGAATTGCCGCTGCCACGCCGGTTACCGCCCCGGGCAGCTTCTGCCAACTTGCCTCGGCCGAATCCGCCCCGACCAGCAGTGTCACACCACCTAACGCCAGCACCAGGGCGACGATTTTCAATACCGTCGGACGCTCGCCCAGCATCGGCCATGCCAGCAGCGACGCCCATACTGGCAGCGTGTAGATGATGACTACCGCCTCGGACGCCTTTAGATAGACCAGAGTCTCGGTTCCCAGGGCGATGAACAGACCGTAGTTCAGCATTGAGAACACCAAGAGCCGGGGCCACTGATCGGCCGGCGGCCAAACCCGCTCCCGCCGCAGCAGCGCCACCAGGAATGCAAACCCGCAGCCCAGGAAGCCGCCGGTCGCCCGCATGGTGAACGGCGGCAGCATCGACAGCAGAAATTTGGATTGGGGCCAGGTCAAACCCCAACTGCAAGCGGTGAACAGCACCAGGGCGATGCCCTCGGTGCGTTCATCGATCCGCCGGCGGCCGCCAGCTTTAGCGGACGTCTGCATAGACCCGACCGGCTGCCACGGTCGGATCGAACCGCGATCCCGGGTGACTGCGCTCCGCCGCCGCACGATCCCGCGTGACAGCCTTCACGATCCCAATCCGCCAGCATTTCCAGAGGCAAGCATCGATCGGGACAGTCACCCCATCTCTGGCCGCATATCGGGTCACTGCCGATAGTCCGGGGACTCGTGATCGAGTTGCCGCTTGATGCTGTCCAGGTGCAGCCTGGCCGAGTTCCGTCCGCCTTCATGACGCATCTGTAGGGCGGTTGCCTCGGCGATCGCGGTCGGAACCGGCACAAGCGGCCGTCCGGTGGACTGAGCGAGGCGCTGCACCTCGCACGCACGTTCCAGGTAATACAGGTCGTCCCAGGCCTTCGCGATGGAGTCCGCCAGGACCAGCACCCCATGGTGCTTCATGAAAACAATGTCGGCGTCGCCCGCCGCGGCGGCGATCCGATCGCCCTCCGACTCGTCCAGCGCCAGCCCGTTATAGGCGTCGTCGACCGCGGTGCGGCCGAAGAACTTCAGCGCGGTCTGCCCTGCCCAGATCAGCGGCTCGCCCTCGGTCATCGTCAGCGCGGTTGCGTTCGGCATGTGGGTATGGAACGCCGCCCTCGCCCGCGGAAGCCGG
>JAKBCJ010000481.1 GCA_021807975.1 Pseudomonadota bacterium
CCCCGGCGGCAGGGATCTGTCCGCCACGCTCTACCGCCCGGATGGAACCGGCCCGTTTCCGGCGGTGCTGGAGGTGCATGGCGGCGCCTGGACCGCGGGGGACCGGTTCAACAACGTCGCCATCGCGGAATCGCTCGCGGCCGATGGCATCGTGGTGCTGTCGATCGACTTCCGCATGCCGCCGGAGGCGCGCTACCCCGTCGCCAGCCAGGACGTGAACCTGGGCATCCGTTACCTGAAGTCCAACGCGGAGCGGTTCGGCAGCAGGGCCGATCTGGTGGGCAGCCTGGGCACGTCCTCCGGCGGCCATCTGGTGCTTTTGAGCGCCCTGCGCCCCGCCGACCCGCGTTATTCAACGCTGCACCTGCCAGGATCGGCTGAGGACGCCTCTCTGGCCTTCGCCATCGCCTGCTGGCCGGTGGCCGATCCGCTGAAGCGCTATCGAACCGTTCAGGCCAACGGCAACCAGCGCCTGGCAGCAGCGCACGACGCCTTCTGGCCCTCGGTCGAGGATATGACCGACGCCAACCCAACCCTGATCGCACAGCGCGGCGAAGCAATGGCCAAACCACCGGTACTGATTATTCAGGGCACCGAAGACAACAACCTGACCCCCGACATGGCCGGCGGTTTCGCCATGGCCTACGCCGCGGCGGGCGGCAAGGTAACGTTCGAGAGTTTCCCCGGCCAGCCGCATGCGTTCATCCCGAACGCCCCAACCGAACCGGATTCGGTCCGCGCGCTGACGCTGATCAGACATTTCATCCACCGCTGTACCGTTTGACCGACCATCCATCCACGCAACCCGATCAACGGCCGCGATGTCCGTCGTCGTGATCGCCAGCCGCTTTCATGCCAGGGGTTCGCATCCGGCGACCGGCGGCAAGGCGGATATCGTCTGAGGCGATTCCGCGGCGGCATCCGCCATCCCCGGGGATCGCTAAGTTGCCGACAGTCCGCCCCAAGGACGCAGGCTGGAATACATGTATAACCACACTTGTCTGTCTTGACGCCGAAATAGTGGACTTTGGATTCATGGCGCCGTAGCGTCCCGGTATGGACCATCAGAGTCCGCGGGAGGGTACAATGACTCAGGATTTCGAAAATTCCGTCATGCGCAAGGTGGCCTGGCGGCTGATCCCTTTTCTTAGCATCGGTTACATGATCAACGCCCTGGACCGTTTCAACGTGTCGATGGCGGCGTTGACCATGAACAAGGAACTGGGGCTAAGCGCCAGCGCCTATGGCCTGGGTGCGGGGGCCTTCTTCTGGAGCTACGTGCTGTTCCAGTTTCCCGCCAATTTGATGCTCGCCCGCATTGGCGCGCGCGTCTGGATCGGCATCATCATGGCGATATGGGGGGTGTGTTCGGCCGGGACAGCCCTGATAACGGGCGAGACCAGCTTCGTCGCGGTCCGCTTCCTTCTGGGTATCGCGGAAGCCGGGTTCTTCCCGGGCGTTGCCTACTTCATGACCTGCTGGTTCCCGGCCTTCTACCGCGGCCGGATGATGGGCATATTCTACGCATTCGGCGCTTTTGCCGGCGTCCTCGGCGGCCCGCTCGGCGCCGCCCTGCTGAATCTGAACGGCCTGTTCGGCATCGCCGGCTGGCAATGGATTTTCCTCGTCGAGGGCATACCCGCCGTTCTGCTGGCTCTGTATGGTTTTGCCACCCTGTCCAACCGGCCCATCGAAGCCGGCTGGCTGGCCCCGGCGGAACGCACATGGCTGCAACAGCGGTTGGACACCGAGGCCGCCGCAAAATCGGGGTCCGGCATGGGCGTGCTGCGCTCGATCGCCAGCTCGCAGATGCTGATGCTGACACTATCTTATGTGTTCATCGCCTATGGCGTTTATGCCATTTCCTTCTTCCTGCCTTTAATCGTGAAATCGCTCGGTCTGTCGAATACCGCCATCGGCTACATACTGGTACTGCCGAATTTGTGCGGCACCGTCGGCATGATCCTGTTCTCCCGCAGTTCCGACCGCACTGGCGAACGGATATGGCACGTCGTGCTGCCGGCCGCGCTGGCCGGGGTTGGCGCCATGTTCGCCGGCCTGCTGCTGGGTAACATCTATCTGACGATCGGCGCCTTCTGCATCGCCGTCTTCGGCATCGCTTCCAGTCTGCCGGTGTTCTGGAACCTGCCGACCGCCTATCTGGGCGCCGGGGCAGCGGCCGGCGGTATCGCCTTCATCAACTCGATCGGCAACATCTCGGGCTACGTCGCACCCCAGATCACCGGCGCGCTGCACGATGCGACCGGCGGCTACAAAGTGCCGTTGATCGTCACCGGCGCCGTGGTGCTGGCCGGCGCAGGCTTGATCCTGGCCTCCGGCATCCGCAAGCACATCCCGCAAGGCGGTGCTATAGCCAGGGGCGCGACCGTGCTGCACTGATCCCCGGGGAATCGCGGCGGGTCGTGGGACGTCGCTTACTGCCGGCGCGCCAGGAGCTTTAGGATTCCGAGCCTGAGGCTTCTGAGCGCGGCGATGACCGCCATCACCAACCGCGGGTTCCAGCAGAAGAACACGCACGGTTCGGTTATTGCGGGCCGCGGGTATCATCTTATGGCGGCTCCGGAATCCCCGGCCAGCCGCGGCTTCTCCGCGGGCCCGAAACTGACTGGCCAGGTCGTTGTGTGATCGCGATTTTCGGCTGCACATCGGGCAGATTTGCGGTTGCCGGGGTCACCGCACGATAACCAGACAAAGGACCGGCGGAACGATCTTGCCGTCCGGCAGTAGACTGATTATGCTTTGGCTACATGAGAATGATTCTCAACAAAGGACCGCGCTACGTCATGGGCCAACACAGCCAGATCGGTCGCCGATGCGAACGCGCCGTCGTTACCGCATACACCGAACTACGTCAGGTCGGCACCGACGACATGTCGGCGTTCCAAGCCTGCACCGCGCTCTACCGAATCCACCACCCCGAGGCCTCAATGAACGAGGCGCGCCGTCTGGTCGCGGAATGGATCGACCATCACCTTGTCCGTCGGGCACCCGGCCCAACCGACGGCTGCATCTGCGAGTAATCGCGGCCGGTGCCGTAACCGGCCGCGAAAGTGATCAGTCCGCCGCGTCCGCCACTTCCGCGGCCGGCTTCTTTTGCGCCTTGATCCGCTTCAGCGCGGTTTCCACATGCCGGCTGAACACGTATTCCGCCGGCCGCTGATTCTCCAGGGAGATTTCAGGCGCGAACGCCCCCTCCGTCCGGATGCCGCGAATCGCCTGCGCCGCCGCGCGCCAGGGCTTGCGCACGGTTTCCGCCACCGCACTGGCCTCGTAACCGGAGTGAACCATGCAGTCGGCGCATTTCTCGTAGTTGCCGGTGCCGTATTTGTCCCAGTCGGTCGTGTCCATCAGTTCCTTGAACGACTTCGCATAGCCCTCACCCAGCAGGTAACACGGGCGCTGCCAGCCGAAATACGTGCGGGTCGGGTTGCCCCACGGCGTGCAATGGAATGTCTGGTTGCCGGCCAGGAAATCCAGGAACATCGAGGACTGGTTGAATGACCACTTCTTCTTCCAGGTTCCCTTGCCCTGCCGGCTGAAAATGCCGCGGAACAGTTCCTTCGTCTTGGTGCGGTTCAGGAAGTGCTGCTGGTCCGGCGCACGCTCATACGCATAGCCCGGCGACACCGAAATGCCGTCCACGCCCA
>JAKBCJ010000482.1 GCA_021807975.1 Pseudomonadota bacterium
GACAGCGACCTGCGTGCGGAAATGCTGTCCACGATGGGCGAAATGGGCCTGCCGATCGAGAAGCACCATCATGAAGTCGCGCAGTCGCAGCATGAGCTGGGAACGCGCTTCAACTCGCTGACCACGATGGCCGACCAGATGCAGATCTACAAGTACTGCGTCCACAATGTCGCGCACAGCTATGGCAAGACGGCGACGTTCATGCCGAAGCCGATCTATGGCGACAACGGGTCGGGCATGCACACGCATATCTCTATCTGGAAGGCCGGCAAGCCACTGTTCGCTGGTAATGGCTATGCCGATCTGTCGGAAATGTGCCTGTACGCCATTGGCGGCATCATCAAGCATGCCAAGGCAATCAACGCGTTCTCCAACCCCTCGACCAACAGCTACAAGCGGTTGATCCCGGGGTTCGAAGCGCCGGTGCTGCTGGCCTATTCGGCCCGGAACCGTTCGGCGTCCTGCCGCATTCCGTACACGACCAATCCGAAGGCCAAGCGGGTCGAGGTTCGGTTCCCCGATCCGAGCTGCAACCCGTATCTGTCGTATTCCGCGATTACGATGGCGGCGCTGGATGGGATCAAGAACAAGATCCACCCCGGCGATCCGATGGACAAGGACCTGTACGACCTGCCGCCGGAGGAACTGAAAGGCATCCCGACGGTGTGCGGGAGCCTGCGCGAGGCCCTTGGTGCGCTGGCCGCGGACCACGACTTCCTGCTGGAAGGCGGTGTGTTCAGCAAGGACCAGATCGAGAGCTATATCGAGCTGAAGTGGAGCGAAGTGTATCGTTTCGAGCACACCCCGCATCCGGTCGAGTTCGAGATGTACTACTCGGTCTGATTCGTCAGACTTCCAGAACAAGCCCCGCCGTTCGTTCGGCGGGGCTTTTTTTGTCGGTGGCGGGGTTTCAGCCTGCCGGGACCGATCGCTGCGGCGAGCAACTGCATATTTTATAGGCACGGTCGATGCGGCCGTGGCGGAGGCGGCGGTGAAAGCCCGGTAGAACCGGGCTTTTCGCTGTTGGCACGATTATTGATTAACGGACATCCACGTCCGGCTTCTGCTTCGTGCCGGGCCGCAACGGAACGGCAGGACAGGATACGAGATGCAGTCTTTTCGAAACCACAATGAAAGACCGGAGGATCGGCCGACATGAAACTGATCATGGCCATCATCAAGCCATTCAAGCTTGACGACGTCCGGGAAGCCTTGACCCCGCTTGGGGTGCAGGGATTGACCGTGTCGGAAGTGAAGGGTTTTGGCCGCCAGAAAGGCCAGACCGAAATCTATCGCGGTGCGGAATATCACGTCAGTTTTCTGCCCAAGATCAAGATCGAGGTTGTGGTTGCCGCCGATCTGGCGGACCAGGTGATCGAAGCGATCTCCAAGGCCGCGCACACCGGCAAGATCGGCGACGGTAAGATTTTCGTTCTGGATATCGAACGCGCGATGCGGATCCGCACCGGCGAAGTCGATTCTGAAGCGCTGTAATCGGAAAAAATAGGGAAACACGACTATGAAGAGACCCCGCTTGTATTGGGGACTGAGCGGACTGCTGTTCGCTTTGCTGCTCGCCCTGCCGGCTCTGGCCGACGATGCCGCGCCCGCCGCGGCCGCGGTGGCCGGCCCGCCGAAGATCGATACCGGCGACACCGCATGGATGCTGACCAGCACCGCGCTGGTGCTGTTGATGACCATCCCCGGGCTGGCGCTGTTCTATGCCGGTATGGTTCGCAAGAAGAACGTGCTGGCGACGATGATGCAGTCTTTCGCAATCTGCTGCATTGCCACGATCGTCTGGGTTGTTGCCGGCTACAGCATCGCGTTCACCAACGGCAATGCCTTTATGGGCGACTTTTCGCGGTTCATGCTGAACGGCATCGGCGAACATATCGCCAAGGGCACTGACATCGCGTTCACCCTGGGGGCCGGCACCGACGCTGCTTCTGTGCAGACCGTCCCCGAGACGGTCTATATGATGTTCCAGATGACCTTCGCGATCATCACCCCGGCGCTGATTGCCGGTGCGTTCGCTGATCGTATGAAGTTTTCGGCCATGTGCCTGTTCATGACCATGTGGTCGCTGCTGGTGTATTCGCCGGTATGTCACTGGGTTTGGGCGCCGACCGGGTGGGTTTCGCACCTTGGCGTTCTGGACTTCGCGGGCGGCACCGTCGTGCATATCAATGCAGGCATCGCGGGCCTGGTGTGCGCGCTGGTTCTTGGCAAGCGCGTGGGCTATGGCACCGACAACATGGCGCCTTATAACGTGGGCTATGCGGTCATCGGCGCGTCGCTGCTGTGGGTGGGCTGGTTCGGCTTCAACGCGGGGTCCGCGGTGGGTGCGAACGGCCGTGCGGGCATGGCCATGGCGGTTACGCAAATTGCCACTGCCGCCGCGGCGCTAGGCTGGATGTTCGCGGAATGGATCACCAAGGGCAAGCCTTCGGTCCTGGGCGCGATTTCGGGTGCGGTTGCCGGCCTGGTGGCTATTACCCCGGCGTCTGGTTTCGTGCTTCCGGGCGCCGCCATTGCTATCGGCGTCGCGGCCGGCGTGATCTGCTTCTGGTCCGCGACGACGCTGAAGCACATGCTGGGTTACGACGACAGCCTGGACGCGTTCGGCGTGCATGGTGTCGGCGGCATCGTCGGTGCGCTGCTGACGGGTGTGTTCGCCTATGGTCCGTTGTCGGCTACCGACGCGGCACCGGACGGCAGCCCGGGCGGACTGGCTCAGCTCAAACTGCAGGCGATCGGCGTGCTTTCCACCGTTGTCTATAGCGGTGTCATGACGCTGATCCTGCTGATGGTGACCAAGGCACTGGTTGGCCTGCGCGTCGGCCAGGAAGAAGAGCGGGAAGGTCTGGATATCGTCTTGCACGGCGAACAGATTTTCTAGGTAAACAGGGCGTCTCGGAATTTCCGAGGCGCCCGCGTTGCCGGGCGCGCGGATATACGGACATACTATATGTTCCTGCTTCAACGGGCATCGATTCTATAGGTGGATGCCGCCTAATACGCCGATAGACAGTCCAGGCCAGTTTACGACGATTTCGAATATGGCCGGATCAGATCGGGATGAAAAACAGTGGCAACGCATAAACTATGGACGGGCGCATTAATCGCGGCCGTGTCGATCGTGCCGGCCGCCGCGCAGACACAGGACCAGGCTGCGACGATCGCGCCAGAAGCGCCCGCAACCGCCCCGGCAGCGGACGCGCCGCCCCCCGGCCTCTGGATCGATGGCATTCACCTGTCGGCGCAGGGGGAGACCGGCATCAGTTTCAATCCGGCCGGCCCGAAGCAGAACTTCGGCCAGTTGTTCACTGACAAACCGAATACCGTGCTGCTGAACCAAATACTGCTGACGGCGAACAAGCCGCTCGATCCGAAAGCGACCGGATTCGACTGGGGCTTCAAGCTGCAGGGCATGTATGGTTCCGATGCGCGCTATACCCAATTTCTTGGGGAACTGGATCGCGTCGATCCTTATGCCCGCAATCAATTCGACATCGTCGAGGCGAATGTCCTGGCGCATCTGCCGGTCGCGTTCGATGGCGGTATCGACATCAAAGCCGGCCAGTACCCGACCCCGCTTGGCTTCGAAACGATCGATCCCTCGACCAACCCGTTCTATTCGCACTCTTATATCT
>JAKBCJ010000483.1 GCA_021807975.1 Pseudomonadota bacterium
CTGCGAAGAAGCAGCGCGAGCTTGCGGTGGCCATCAAGCGCGCCCGTTTCCTGGCGCTGCTGCCCTACATCGTCGCCTAAGGAGCAGGTTCCATGGCCGCCGTTGAACTGATCCTGCTCCAGCGCGTTGAAAAGCTGGGCCAGATGGGAGATGTGGTTAAGGTGAAGCCGGGTTATGCCCGTAACTACCTGTTGCCGCAGAAGAAGGCGCTTCGCGCCAACAAGGACAACCGCGCCCGCTTCGAAGCGCAGCGCGCGCAGCTTGAGGCGCAGAACATCAAGCGCCGCGAGGAAGCCGAACGTGTGGCTGAACGCGTTGTCGGTCTGTCCGTTGTGATCATCCGCCAGGCGGGTGAGGCCGGCAGCTTGTACGGCTCTGTTTCGTCGCGCGACATTGCCGAGGCTAGCACCGCCGCGGGCCTGACGATCGACCGTTCGCAGGTTGTGCTGGAACACCCGATCAAGACACTGGGCCTGACGAAGGTCCGCGTGGCGTTGCATCCGGAAGTGTCAATCCCGGTTACCGTAAACGTCGCCCGTAGCCCGGAGGAGGCGGAACGCCAAAGCCGTGGCGAACGTGCGACCGGCACGGCCGACGAGGACGAAGACCAGGCGCCGACCGAAGACAATATCTTCGAAGGCGACGCGCCTTAGCCGACCGAACGGCTGGTTACTTCCCCCGCAGGTAACTTCGGGGGGAAGTAACCAGCCACGGGGACTTGAATCGAATGGCCTACGCTATGCTTTGACGAACTCAGGCGTTCGTTCCAATGTTGTACCTCAAGGTCATAACATTGGATTGGAATGCCATGCGCTTCGTCCTCGATGCCATCCTTCGGCGCTTGATCACGACTGGACGCCTGACGGTTGTCTGGCCAGACGGTTCCCGTTCCGCCTACGGCGCCGGGGGCGGGCCCGCCGCCACCATGCGATTGCGCGACGGGCGCACCATACGCCGCCTTATTTTCAATCCAATGCTGGGCGCCGGAGAGGCCTATATGGCCGACGGCCTGTCGGTGGACGAAGGCGGGCTGTACGACCTGATGGATGTCCTGTTGCTGAATGTGGAGGTGAATCCCGCCAGCCATCCGGTCATGCAACTGCGGCTGCACCTGTCCGACATTGGACGCCGGCTGTTTCAGCATAACCCGGCCGGCCGGTCCCGCCGCAACGTCGCGCATCATTACGACCTGAACGGGCGTCTTTACAGTCTGTTCCTGGATCGCGACCGCCAATACTCCTGCGCCTATTTCCAGCACGGCGATGAATCCCTGGAAGCGGCCCAGGTAGCGAAAAAGCGCCATATCGCGGCAAAGCTGTGCCTGGACCGGCCGGGTCTGCGGGTGCTGGACATCGGCTGCGGCTGGGGCGGGATGGCACTGACCCTTGCCCGCGATTTCGGCGCGCAGGTGACGGGCGTCACGCTGTCGCAGGAACAACTGACCGAAGCGCGCGCCAGGGCAGCGGCCGAGGGTCTGGAAGACCGTGTCCGGTTCGAGATGCTGGATTATCGCGCTATTACCGAGCGATTCGACCGGATCGTATCGGTTGGGATGTTCGAGCATGTAGGGATCGGCCATTACCGGACATTCTTCGATGTGGTCGGACGCTGCCTGAAGGCGGACGGCGTGGCACTGATTCATGCGATCGGCCGCTCCGACGGGCCGGGCAGCACCAATCCCTGGATTCGCAAGTACATTTTCCCGGGCGGCTATTCCCCGGCGTTGTCCGAGGTTTTGCCGTCCGTCGAGCGATCGGGGCTGGTGGCGACGGATATCGAAATCCTGCGTCTGCATTATGCCGAGACGCTGCGCCACTGGCGGCGGCGGTTCGCCGCCAACCGCGATGCCATCGCGACGTTGTACGATGACCGGTTTTGCCGCATGTTCGAATTCTACCTGACCGGATCGGAACTGACGTTCCGCCGGTCCGGTCACATGGTCTGGCAGCTTCAGGTGGCGCACGATCAGGCCGCGGTGCCGCTGACGCGCGATTATATTGTGGCGGCCGAGGCGGGCCGGCCGATCGGGGAGACAGCCGGGGCGGGTAATCCGCTGCGGCGGTGACGGCAGGGCCGGATCGTGCCAGGATGGCGTCAAGATAACGGGAGGCGGACCATGTATTTCGGCGCATCGATGTTTTTCACCGACTATTCGATGACCTCGGCGGCTTTGGCGAAGGCGCTGGAGCAGCGGGGGTTTGAATCGATCTGGGCACCGGAACATTCGCATATTCCGCTGTCCCGCCGGTCGCCTTGGCCGGGCGGGGGCGATCTGCCGAAGCAGTATTACGACGTGATGGACCCGTTCGTGACGCTGACGGCGGCGGCAGCGGCGACCACGACGCTGAAGATCGGCACGGGTGTGTGCCTGGTGAACCAGCGCGATCCGATTCAGACGGCCAAGCTGGTGGCGTCGATCGATCAGGTATCTGGCGGGCGTTTCCTGTTCGGCATCGGGGTGGGCTGGAACGCCGAGGAGATGGAAGACCACGGCACTGTCTTCGCGACCCGGGCCAAACTGGTGCGGGAACGGGTGGAGGCGATGAAGGAAATCTGGACCAAGCCGAAGCCTGAATATCACGGCGAATTCGTCGATTTCGGCCCGATGATGACATGGCCGAAGCCGGTGCAGAAGGCGCATCCGCCGGTGATCGTGGGCGGCGCGTTCCCCCATGGTGCCCGGCGGGCGGTGCGGTATGGCGACGGCTGGATTCCGCTGGCGGGGCGTCCCGGCCAGTATGGCGATGTGTTCGATACGGTGCCGAAGTTCCGCGCGATGCTGGCGGAAGCCGGCCGGGACGCCGATTCGTGTCCGGTGTCGATTTTCGGGTCGGGCGAGGACCTGGATACCCTGAAGCGGTACCGGGATATCGGCATTGCCCGCGTGGCAGTCAGCGTGCCGGCGGCCGGCGAGGATGTGGTGCTGCCGATCCTGGATCGCTGGGCGGACCTGATCCGTCAGGTTGGCTGATCGTCCTCACCCTTGGCGTGCGGGCTGGAACGCGGGATACTGGATGGATGACAAATCCATCCTCCTCCCGAACCGAACGCCTGCAGGCGGCCCTGACCCTGGCGTTCGCGCCGTCGCTGCTTCAGGTTCAGGACGACAGCGCCCGCCACGCCGGCCATTCCGGCGCGCAGCCGGGTGGTCAGTCGCATTTCAACGTGCTGCTGGTCAGTGCGGCATTCCAGGGCATGAACCGGGTTGCGCGGTCAAGAGCGGTGCATGCCGCGTTGGCGGCGGAGTTCGGGCCGGCGGACCGGGGCGGGATGCATGCGTTGTCGCTGACGCTGCGTACGCCAGACGAGCACGCGGCTTTCCCGGGGTAGATAATTTTCATCGACGCGAAAAAATCGGCCATACAGAGTATTTAATTCTCTAAAACTGGGTTATGGATGCCTCGTGCACCGTTACCCAGCGAAAGGACCGACTATGGCCGTGGATAAAGACCTCGATCGCGTTGACCGCGAAATTCTCCGGTTGATTTCGGTCGATGCATCGCTGTCGCTGGCCGACATCGCCACGAAGGTAGGACTGACGCCGACCCCCTGCTGGAAACGTATCCGCCGGATGGAGCAGGACGGCATCATCCAGCGCCGCGTCGCCATCCTGGACGCGGACAAGGTCGGTCTGCCGGTATCG
>JAKBCJ010000484.1 GCA_021807975.1 Pseudomonadota bacterium
TCCGCGCGATCGATCCCGTCTGCCGGCGGCAATACCGAGTTCGCCGACATGCGCGCGGCCTATGACACGCTGGATGACGATCTGAAGGCGGAAATCGCCGATCTGGTCTGCGAACACAGCCAGCTATACTCCCGCTCGCAGCTCGGTTTCGCGGATTTCACCGATGAGGACCGAATCCGGTTCAAGCCGGTGCTGCAACGGCTGGTGCGCGTCCATCCGTCCACCGGCCGCAAGTCGCTGTATCTGGCGTCCCATGCCGGGGCAATCGTCGGCTGGCCGGTGCCGGAGGCGCGCGCCCTGCTGCGCGACCTGATCGAACATGCCACCCAGCGGAAGTTCGTCTATGCCCACGAGTGGAAGCAATGGGACCTGGTGATGTGGGACAACCGAGCGACGATGCACCGCGCTCGGCCGTTCGATCCGAAGGAGGTGCGGGATATGCACCGGACGACAGTAGCGTGCGAACGATCCACGATGGCCGAGGCTGCCTGATCGGAGCGGGAGCCAACGTCCGGCTTTTCGCCAACCTCGTCACGGCAGGGATAAGCGCGACCCGGCGTCTGCCCGGGGGCGGGTAACGCATCGCCGGAAGCGGGTTTCTCTCGCCGCCATGGCGGGCGGAGGCCCAGCATCCACGCCTTTTCCAAGACCAGCATTGTAACTCGTAGCTGACGACCCTGCGCCCGCCACGAGGATGGGAGGCCGATGGCGTCCGCAGAATGATTCGCCTATTTCGCCGCAATTCCTCAGAGTCTGACTCGAATTGGTCCTGCAATGTGCTGGCGTTGAAAAGCTCGAAGTTTGCACCAATTCGTCGCCTCACGCCGGGCGAGCCGCCGCGACATCAACTTGACGCTGGCGATGTAGAGCCAGGCCATGGCGTGTCTTCTTGTTGCCTTGGCAAACACGAGAGAATCGTAGCCACTGAGGTCACGCAACAATTTTCGCTATCCAACCGCGCCAGCCGGCCAGCGCCCCCAACGGATTGAATAAGCTGGGGAGTCCGTTCCGGTTCCATTCCGGGTCAGCCAATAAGCAGATCAAGGAAGACAAACCGTAGCGCAGCATTGCGTAAAGCTATAACGTCAGTCACGCTATGATTTCGAGGCTGGCACTATGATGGGCAGGATGGAAGATGAATAATTCAGACCTGATAGCCGCGTGCAAACAGATATATGCAGAAACCAACGGCATCTATTTGCGCTATCGTCAACAGCTCGGCGTGAGGGACTTGGGGTTCAAAATCCTGTATGGACCACCGTGCGTGAATCCTCATCTTCTATTCATCGGCGATCAGCCCGCGGGCAAAATCGCGGACGAAAAGCCGAATGAAAGGTATAGTTGGCCCTCGCGATGTGAATATGCGACTGAAACCTGGACGCTGGCGCGCAACATGCAAAGCATGTTCGGGGCGGCATTTCTGGCCGATTGCGTCGGCGTAAATGCGAACTTTTTTCGTGCTCCTGACTCGGAATCATGGAACGCCGTGCCGCCGAACGTTCGTGATATCCTAGAGAAGTTCTGTGCTGAGAAGCTTGCAACGATGATATCGTTGATGGCACCCAAGCAAATCGTAACGATTGGATTTTCGGTGCTTAATAAGTTCGGTCCATCCGATCCAATCTTGTTCGGAGCGAAACAAAGGGTGCTCATGAGGGGGGGTAAATTTGGCCGTTGGCCGGCTGTGTCAGCGCTTCACTTGAGCGGCGCTCAGATCGGGCGCGAGGATCGCGTTGCCATCGCAAATACCATCCTCCAACTCACACAGCATGGTTTGATTCCGGCGGCCGGGCACGAAAGCACCGAAACTCCACGTAAGCCGGTGCCCCCGAATGCATTAAGCCAATTTGTCGATAGCGATAGGGAGAAGCAGAAAGGCAGTCTGGTGGGCAACGCGCCTATTACATCAACACGAGGAGGAGTCGGAGTGTTGAGAGCAGTGGAAGCAGGTAGCATTGGACCAGAAGACACCAAACGCATCATTATCTAACTGCAATATTTCGGACTGAATGAAAACATCTACAGGATGCACCTACATCATCGAGGGCACTCAATAGTCGACATGTTCAGATATGCTTCTAATTATCCCGATCGGCGATATCGAATTGGCGACACCAATATGCGCTTACACCAGAAATTGGAGTGGATTTTGTGCGTTTGTCGAGAAAGGAAGCTCCCACCTGGTAGCATTGGCGAGATTGAGAAGCTGGCCAAGGAAACCAAACAAGGAGGTTGGTCGCCTGACGCGGTAGGCTGACGAGCGGCCCCCGCCCAACGGTGGCATCAGCGGCGCACGGCGATCCGTGTCTCCCGTAGCGAGGCGCCGGATCCCCCCCCTGGGGGGCTCGTCAGTCATACCCGCCCCTGAATAAGGATGGCTCGTAGAAACAACGCACCAAACGCCACTCGCCTAGCCAGACATTGACATATTTCCTATTTATCGCTAAAAATCCGGAATGGAAACCCAGCCACAGCCCCCGGCCCCGCCCATCGACCTTCCGGCGCAAGCCTACCGCTATCTCATGCACACCCTGCTGGCTCTTCTCCCCCCGCCGATAGAAGACACCCCGGAAGCCACCCGCACCAGAAACCACGCCGCGATCGCCAGGATCGCCGCCCTGGCCCCCGTCAACGCCAATGAGGCCGAGTTGGCAGCCCAGTGCATCGCCGCCAGAGCCCAGGCAGAAGACCTGCTCCGCCTGATCCGCGTCCACGCCAACGACATAAAAATCGTCATCAAACTCAACGCCCAGTACGCCGCGATGATCCGCGCCTCGCTCAGCGCCCACAACCGCCTGCTCAGCGAGCAACAGCAGCGCAGCAAGCGCGAAACCAATCACGATGCCGCCGACCAGGACGAATGGACCCGTCACATCGCCACCCAAGCCATGCTCGAAGCCCTCCCCAGCGCCCGGGGACGCCCGGAAATCCCAAAACAAGAGACAAAATCCCACACACAGAAAACCGAGACGCCCAAGAGACAACCCGACCCCGAACCCCGAACCCTCGCCAGGATCAACGCCCACATCGACGCGGTCCTCCGAACCGCCGCCCCAACCGGGCCGCTATTCGGCCTGCCACGCCCCAACCAAGGCATCGAACACGCCCCGCGACAACGAACCGCCTGACAGAACGCCAACCGGCGGCAAAACCGCCGCCCAACCCCGCGGCAATCGCATGTGCAGCGCGCCCAACGCCGGCGTCGCCGAAGCCAGTGCCACATGTCGCCGATAAGCCCGACCGAACCCGGATCGGCACCCACAAGCCCGCCCAAAGATCGCAAGATCCTCTTATCGGCGTGCATCCGCGCTTATCCGCGGCAAAAAATCCTATCTCTGCCGCCCGCCCCCAACCGTCGCCAAACCAGCCCCAAAGCCCAACCCCAACCGCCCCGGCTTGACCGATTTCGCAGGCACGCTATCCATCCACCCGACTAGAAGGAGGAAACCACCATGCGCGCCTGGGCCGTCATCGAAAGCGGACAACCCCTCAAGGAAATCGAACTCCCGACGCCGGAGCCGACGGGGACCGAGATTCTGCTGGAAGTCACCCATTGCGGGGTCTGCCATTCCGATCTGCATATCTGGGACGGCTACTACGATGTCGGCGGCGGTCAGAAAATGTCGCTGAAAGACC
>JAKBCJ010000485.1 GCA_021807975.1 Pseudomonadota bacterium
GTGCGCGACATCGCGTGCTCGAACACCTGGCCATCGTGGAACTCTTCGAAGTAAAGCCCGGCCATGTTGCGCTCCTGTCTAGCGTTCCAGGCACATAGCGACGCCCATGCCGCCGCCAATGCATAAGGTCGCCAAGCCCTTCTTCGCATTGCGCTTATTCATCTCGTGCACCAGCGTCACCAGGACGCGCGCGCCGGACGCGCCGATCGGGTGGCCAATCGCGATCGCGCCGCCATTCACGTTTACCTTCGACGTGTCCCAACCGAGGTCCTTGTTGACCGCGATTGCCTGGGCCGCGAATGCCTCGTTGGCTTCCACAAGATCAAGGTCGTCAGCTTTCCATCCGGCGCGGCCAAGCGCCTTGCGCGTAGCTGGGATCGGCCCGGTGCCCATCACCGCGGGATCGACCCCGGCGGTGGCGAAGGCGGCAACGCGGGCGAGCGGGGTCAGGCCGCGCTTGGCCGCCTCGGCAGCCGACATCAAGATCAGCGTAGCAGCGCCGTCGTTAATGCCGGACGCGTTGCCGGCGGTGACGGTCCCTTCCTTACTGAACGCAGGGCGCAGCTTGGCCATGGTTTCGAGATTCGAATCATGCCGGATGTACTCGTCGTCGGACACCACTGTATCGCCTTTGCGGCCCTTGATGGTGACAGCGACGATCTCGTCCTTGAAGCGGCCCGCCTTCTGCGCCGCGCTCGCCTTCTGCTGCGAGCCAACGGCGAAGGCGTCCTGTTCTTCGCGGGTGATCTGGTGCGCGCGGGCGACGTTCTCGGCGGTGGTTCCCATGTGGTAGCCGTGGAAGGCGTCCCAGAGGCCGTCTTTCAGCATCGTGTCGATGAACTCAACGCTGCCCATCTTGGTGCCGGCGCGCAGATAGGCGGCGTGGGCGGAGGTGCTCATGCTCTCCATCCCGCCGGCGGCGACGATGGCGCTTTCCCCGGTGCGGATCTGCTGCGCGGCCAGTGCGACGGCGCGCAGGCCGGATCCGCAGACCTGGTTGATGCCGAACGCGGTCTTGGCGTCCGGCAGGCCGGCGGCGCGGGCGGCTTGGCGGGCGGGATTCTGGCCTTCCCCGGCGGCCAGCACCTGGCCCAGAATGACCTCGTCGACATCCGCCGCCTCGATCCCGGCGCGTGCGATGGCAGCTTGAATCGCGGTGGTGCCCAGGACATGGGCCGGAACTGCCGCGAAAGCACCATTAAAGCTGCCTACGGGGGTGCGGACGGCGGAGACGATGACGACGGCATCCATGGCAGGATCTCCCTTAGCGCTTTGGCGGCGCAGGCTGACGGCTTGGCTTTGCCCGACAAGCGTAGCCCGGATATCGCGACCGCGAAAGACGGTCCGGCAGATGGTAGCCGCTCGCGGGTGGCTGCGTCCTGGGCGGGTGCTTATATTGTGGGTGAACCCGATTGGAGAGACCGCCATGCCGCCTACCGAGATCGACCCTGTCCTGGTACCCGTGACCGTGCTGACCGGGTATCTGGGCGCCGGAAAAACCACCTTGTTGAATCGTATCCTAAGTGAGCAGCACGGCCGCAAATACGCGGTAGTGATCAACGAATTCGGTGAACTGGGCGTCGATAATGACCTGGTGGTCGATACTGAGGAGGAGGTATTCGAGATGAACAATGGTTGCGTCTGCTGCACGGTGCGTGGCGATCTGATCCGGATCGTTGGCGGGCTGATGAAGCGGCGCGACCGGTTTGACGGAATCATCATCGAGACTACGGGCTTGGCTAACCCAGCCCCGGTTGCACAGACATTTTTCGTCGACGACGCGGTCAAGGCCAAGACCCGCCTTGATGCAATCGTGACCGTAGTGGACGCCAAGCACATATTGGTTCGGCTGGAAGACAGCCATGAGGCAGAGGACCAGATCGCGTTTGCCGACGTCATCGTGCTGAACAAGACAGATCTGGTCGCGGCTGAGGAACTGATTGCGGTGGAGGCGCGGCTGCGGCAGATCAATCGCTTCGCGGTGATCCATCGCACAGAACGGGCGGCGCTGCCGATCGCCCACGTAATGAACCAGGGCGCGTTCGATCTAGCCCGCGTGCTGGAGCGGGAACCGGATTTTCTGGAGGATGACGCACACGAGCATAACGAAGACGTGACGTCGGTCAGCTTCGAGGTAGCGCGTCCGATCGATCCGGAGAAGTTCAACGCTTGGATTGGCGCGCTGTTGGCTGACAAGGGCCCGGACCTGCTGCGCACCAAGGGTATCCTGGCCTATCGCGGCGACGACCGGCGCTTCGCCTTCCAAGCGGTGCACATGATAGCCGACGGGGATTACATTGGGCCTTGGAAGCCCGACCAACCGCGGGTCAGCCGGATCGTCTTCATCGGGCGCAACCTGAACCGGCCGCTGTTGCGGCGCGGCTTCGAGTCCTGCCAGGCCGATGCGGCAGCCTGACCATGAACGAGACATCGGAGGCGGGATTCGCGATCGAGACGCGCGGCGTCTCGCGGATGCTAGGGGCGTTTGTGGTGGGCGCTCGATTCGACCGCCGGACAGGGTTGCTCGGCTTCGGGTTGGGCGATGGCAGATTTCGCTTGGTCGATCCGGTTCAGCCCGAGGACTGGCGAGAGGTCGCGGTCCATGGCGGGGCCGTGCTGGCTTTGGCCCCACATCCGGTCGCGGGGTTCGTCTCGGGCGGGGATGATGGGCGATTGAGGCACGTGATGCCGGACGGGTCGGTCACCGAGTTGGCCGGGTTCGGGATGAAATGGGTCGAGCAGGTGGCGTGTACCTCCGGCGAGCGCGGAGTGATCGCTGCCGCGGTTGGGAAAGTGGTGCATCTGTTCGATGCGATGGGACGGAAGCTGAGGGAATTTGCTCACCCCTCGACTGTGACCGGACTAGCGTTCGACCCAAAGGGGAAACGTCTCGCCGCGGCGCATTATAACGGCGCCAGCCTGTGGTTCGTGGGTGCGAAGACGGACACGCCGCGGGTCCTGGAATGGAAGGGCAGCCATATCGCGATAGCGCTGCACCCTGCGGGTGAGGCGCTGGTGACCGCGATGCAGGAGAATGCGCTTCATGGCTGGACCCTGCCAGAGGGCAAGCATCTGCGTATGACCGGCTATCCCTCCAAGACCAGGGCGCTGTCGTTCAGCCGCTCCGGCAAATGGATGGCGACCAGCGGTTCTGACGCGATGGTGTTGTGGCCGTTCTTCGGGGGCGGCCCGATGGGCAAGGCACCGCTGGAACTGGCTGGCGGCGATGGGCTGTTGTGCAGCGATGTCGCATTTCATCCACACGAGGAAGTCGTAGCCGGAGGCTTCGCCGACGGGTTGGTGGTGCTGGCGGAAGCGCCTTCCTCTAAGGTCCTGCCTGTCGCGCCTCCGGGGCGGGGGGCGGTGTCGGCACTGAATTGGTCGCCGACGGGCGGTCATCTGGCGATCGGGACTGAGGACGGATTCGCGGGGATCGTCGATCTATCAAAGCGGGAGCGATAGCGATGTGGCGGCGAGGTCCGGGGGAATCAGTGCGGTCGATCGGTGCAGGCCGGTGTCGAGGATTGCAGGGCACCCAAGGCGAAGCGGGCCGTAAATCCAGTGTTTCATCTGGTCTGCGGTCCGGCGGGTCGATCGGCGGAGGATGCGGGGCAGCTATGCGTTCTCGCCGATC
>JAKBCJ010000486.1 GCA_021807975.1 Pseudomonadota bacterium
GGGCGGGTGGAACTGCTATTATAAACCACCCGGACCGAAGACCATGAGGGCCGGGTGGGTACAACTCGAGACAATGGTCGCAGGGTTCATAATCGCGGCCAACATGAAGGCCGAGACAAATGTGAGAATCCCGTAGCCGCTACGGCGACCCGGCCGCTCTGCCAATCGATCTCAACCGCCACGCCGGGGGCAATGGTATGCACCGCTATAGTGACTGGCTGGACGCAATGACCGCAGGTCATTCCAGCCACCTTGAGTAGCACTATTTCACAAACTCTTTTGCCACGTCCTACCCCGACAAACATGGGAATGCCCATCATGGCAGGGTCAAGCGGACAAATACCGCAGTGGGACAAAAGGGATTATAACCATGCCAGGTCCGAAGAGCGCGAGCTGGCTCCCCCGCTCCGGCGAGGTGAGCGCGGTGCTTGGAGACAGCGGCCTATCTTTCCAGGACCGTCCTGATTTTCGCGGCCAGCGCGCCGAAGCTGAATGGTTTCGGCAACAGTTCGGTCCCGGGCTCCAGCACATTGCCATGCATGATCGCGTTACGGGCATAGCCAGTCGTATAGACAACCCGCAATTCCGGACGGCGGATGCGCGCGGTTTCGGCCAGTTGGCGGCCGGTCATTCCGCCGGGCAGACCGACATCGGTAAATAGAACATCGATTTCCGGCTCCCGGGCGAGGATGCGCAAGGCGGCGTGGCCGTCGGCAGCATACAACACGCGGTAGCCCAGATCCTGCAACGACGCGACGGAGTGCTCCCGCACGGCGGGTTCGTCTTCCACCACCAGTATGATTTCGCCGTGCCCGATCGGGGTGGCCTGGATGGCCGGCTGGATCGCATCGACGGATCCTTCGGTGACGAGCCCGGGGAGGTAGAGCTTGACCGCGGTCCCCTGCCCCGGTTCGCTGTACAATTTCACATGGCCGTTGGACTGCTTGATAAAGCCATACACCTGACTCAGCCCCAGCCCGGTGCCCTGGCCGATGTCCTTTGTAGTGAAGAACGGTTCGAACACCCGCCCCAGCGTATCCTTGTCGATGCCGGTTCCTGTGTCGCTGACGGCGATCATGACATACTGGCCTGCAGCGACATCGTCGTGTGCGGCGGCGTAGCGGTCGTCCAAATGGGCGTTCGCGGTTTCGATGGTCAGCTTGCCGCCATCGGGCATCGCGTCGCGCGCGTTCAGCGCCAGGTTCAGCAGCGCGTTTTCCAGCTGGTTGGCGTCGGCCACGGTTCGCCACAGCCCCCCGGACAGCACGGTTTCCAGTACAACCGATTCGCCGAGCGAGCGGCGCAGCAAATCCGACATGCTGGCAACTAGCTTGTTGGCGTCCAACGGACGTGGATCCAGGGTTTGACGGCGGGCGAAAGCCAGCAGCCGCTGCGTCAGCATTGCGGCCCGATCGGCCCCCTGCGCGATCAAACTCAGCGCCCGTGTTATCCGCGCCCGGTTGCCGCCCAGCGGTTCCGCGATCAGCAGCCGTTGCAGGATTTCGACGCCGCCACCGATCACGGTCAGCAGATTGTTGAAATCGTGCGCGACGCCACCGGTCAGATGCCCGATCGCTTCCATCTTTTGCGACTGACGCAGCGACTCCTCGGCCCGCGCCCGGTGTTCCATTTCCTCGGCGACACGTTGCTCCAGCTTCTCGTTGGCGTACAGCAGCGCGTTGCGGGCCTCATCGCGCAACCGAGCGAGTTCGAGGTTGGAACGTATGCGGGCGAGCAACTCCCGGGCAGAGAATGGTTTGACCAGATAGTCGTCAGCGGCTGCTTCCAGGCCCTCCGCCCGGGCTTCCTCGCCCGCCCGGGCGGACACCAGAACAACGGGAAGATCACGCAGCGACTCGTCGGCGCGGATGGCCTCCAGCAGATCAAACCCGTCCATCCGGGGCATCATGATGTCCGACAAGATCAGATCGGGCTGGTTTGCCCGCGCAGCAGCCAAGGCAGCCTGTCCGTCTCCCACCGCCTCGACCGTGTAGGCCGGGCGCAGCAGCCGGGCGACATAGTCGCGCATATCGGCATTGTCGTCGGCGAGCAGGATGCGCCGTCGGCGTTTCCCGACGGTCGCCTGCAATGGGGCATCGCTGCCGGTTGACTCAGCGGTCCCGCCGATTTCGGGCAGCCAGCGGAGTGCCTCTTCCACAAAGGCTGCCGCAGCCATGCCGGAACTTCCTCCCGGCGCCGCCTCGGCGAGGGCATCCGGCACCCAATCGGAGACCCGTTCGGCAGGCAGGTGGGCCATACCGAATGGCACGCGGACAGACAGCGTCGTACCGACATCGACCCCGCTTTCCACGGCGATGGTGCCGCCTTGCAGCTTCACCAGTTCGTTGACCAAAGCCAGGCCGATTCCTGTGCCCTCCAGAGTCCGGCCGCGCTGCCCCTCGATCCGATTGAAGCGATCGAAAATGTGCGGCAACTCCGCTGCCGGAATACCTACGCCGGTATCGCGCACTGTCAGCACCGCTGACAGCCCGTCGATCGTCGGGCGAAGACCCACCGTGATGCTGCCGTCGAGGGTATATTTGAATGCGTTCGAGAGCAGGTTGAGAACGATTCGCTCCCACATCTCGGCATCGACATAGACGGGCTGGCCCAAGGGAACGCAATCCGTCGTCAGCCGAAGGCCGGCTCGGTCGCAGACGGATCGGAACGTGCTGGCCAGTTCCTCGGTATAGGCGCCAAGATCGGTGGGCTGGAAGCGGGCCTGGACCCGGCCGGCCTCGATGCGGGAAAAGTCCAGCAGCGTATTAACCAGGCGCAGCAAACGGAGCCCGTTCCGATGTACCATCGACAGCCGTTCCGCCGCCGCCCGATCGCGCCGCGCCAGGGCAGCGATCTCCTCCTCCAGCGGCCCTAGTATCAACGTCAGCGGCGTGCGGAATTCATGGCTGACATTAGAGAAGAAAGCGGTCTTCGCGCGATCGATTTCCGCCAGTGCCTCGGCCCGCCTGCGTTCGGCCTCATAGGCGCGCGCCGCGCCCAGACCAGAGGCGATCTGCGCCGCGACGAGCTCGATGAACCCCGCATAGGCATCATCCAGAGGGCGATAGGGGTTCAAACCGGCGATGAACAGCCCGGCTGGCCGTGCTTGCCCCTGTTGGGCGACCGGTACGACCATCATATGGCGCGGCGGGCGGTCCCACGCGCCGCACGACAGTCCCGTAAAGCCGCCCGCATCGTTAACGCAACGGACTTGCTGTCCGCTCAGCAATGCCGCCGCTGGAAATGGCAGCGCACTGGCATCGGGCAACACGTCCGGGGCGAGCGCATCGCCGATACCGCCGACATCGGCCGAACGGTAGAGGTGTCCCGTGGCCTCATCATAAAGGTAGATCAGAGCGAACGGGATATCACGGTCATTGCGCGCCAGCGAACATTCGACGGTTCGCATCACCTCCGGTTCGGATCGAACCGTACCCAGCGCGGTCCCCAGGTCGCGCAATGTATCCAGACGGCGTTCGCCGATGATTCGCTGGGTTTCCTCGGTCACCACGCACAGCATACCGGCGATCGTGCCATCGTCGTCCGGCAGCGGGCTGTAGGAGAAGGTGTGATAGGTCTCCTCAGGGTAGCCACTGCGCTCCAGCAGCAACAGCAGGCCTTCGTCCCAGGT
>JAKBCJ010000487.1 GCA_021807975.1 Pseudomonadota bacterium
GCATCGTCATGGCGAAATTGAACAAGCTGCAAACAGCGACGTTACCAGATGCGGTGCTGGATCGCCGGCAGGCCGTTCCGGCATTGATCGAAAATCCCGGGGACTTTCTGATGGTCGCGGGCCTTGCCGGAACCGCTTGGGAAATGTCCGCGCTGACACACGAATCCCCTAGTCTGTTCGGGCTCGGCGGGGCGATGGGCGCGGCCCCGATGATCGGTCTGGGGCTTGCCCTGGCACAGCCGAAGCGGCGCGTGCTGGTTGCAACCGGCGACGGCGAACTGCTGATGAACGTCGGGGCGCTGGCGACGATCGCGCTGCAGAACCCGCCCAATCTGACGATTATTTGTGTGGACAACGGCCACTACGGTGAGACCGGCAACCAGGACAGCCACACCGGTTTGGGCGTCCGCCTGGATGTCATCGCCGCTGGCTGCGGCTTTCCGGTGGTGCATGTGGTAAACACCGACGCCGATATGGAAGAAGGCCGCCGGCTGCTGCGCGAGGGCGGCGGGCTGACCTTCATCCTGCTGCGCGTCAAGGAAGGCCCGGCGACACACGATGGGAAGAAGAACCTCGTTCCGCATATAGAACGCGATCGCTTCCGGGCCGCCCTGCTTGGATGACGCGTTCGCGCTGTTACGCCTGCAGGTCGAATGGGGCGCCGATGAGGCGATAGACCCGGACCCGATCGACCGGCTTCGGCAGGTCGAGGCCCAACCCGCACCATTGCCCAGACTGGTCCAGGCTTTACCGGCAGCGGCGGAGGTTCCGAAGACCACTCCGTCCGAACGTGCCATGGCCCTGGCGGCACAGGCCGGCACACTGGACGAACTGCGCGGCGCGCTGTCGCGCTTCGACGGCTGCGCCCTGCGCGACACCGCCAGCAATCTGGTATTCGCCGAGGGCAACCCCGCCAGCCAAACCCTTATTGTCGGCGAACCGCCCGGCCGCGACGAGGATCGCGGCGGCCATCCTTTTGCGGGCGCCGAAGGCCAGTTGCTGGATCAAATGCTGGTCAGCATCGGCTTGACCCGCGGCGATCTGATGCTGACGCCCCTGCTGCCATGGCGTCCGCCCGGCGGCAGACCGCCATCGCCGACCGAAATCGCCCTTTGCCTGCCGTTCCTGCACCGCCTGATCGTGCTGCTGAAACCGCGGCGGATGGTGGTTTTCGGCGCCATCGCCGCGCGCGCCCTGCTGCCAGCGGCCCCCAACAGGCGCCGCGGCCCGCGCGGATGGTCCGATATTCGCATACCAGACATGCGCGAATCGCTGCCGGGATTGGTCTTGCCCGGTCTGCCGGACCTGCTGAAAAATCCACCGCTGCGGCGGGACGCATGGGCGGGATTGCGCCTGTTGCGCCGCACTCTCGACGAAAACCCGCCCGAACGATGAAACCGGGGTATCATCAGGCTGCAAGGCCGATCGCGCGATTGTGTAAATTTCTGGATTGTTTCGCAAATATATGAGTTGCGTCTCGCATCCGGAGCGGTTAGCCAAATCGCATGCGAGGGATCGGTTACACGCTCTCCCGCCTTCCTACCGCCCGGGCGTTTCTAGCCGGGGCAGCGATCTTCGTGGGGACGTTTACGTCCGCCGCACATGGACAGCTGTCCGGATCGGGGAATGGCACCGGGACACAGACTACGAATGCCGTGCATGCCGAGGAGGCTGCCCTGGCGATGCCGCGCCCGAACCATGCCGGCTTGTCCGGCGCGGTCTTTCCGCAACCGCTGGCGCCCGCGGACGCCGCGCTGATGCGGCGGATCTTCGCGTATGAAGCCCGCGGCGATATTCCGGCATCGATACGTGCCGCGCAGGCGCTGGATAACCCGCTGCTGCTGGGCACCGCGCTCGCCGGACGTTACCTCGGCCGCTATCATCGCTCGAGCTTCCAGGAGCTTTCGGACTGGTTGACCCAATATGGGGACCTACCGGATGCGGCGGCGATCCACGCGCTGCTGGTCGCCCGCGCCCCCCGCGGCGCCGATATTCCGCCGGCCCCGCCCGGTGCGGCCCCCGGGCGGTTCGCCGTAACCGAAACGGTGCCGGAGGATTTGGAGCCGCCGGCTCATAATCCGCCGCGCGACCCGGTTCTGGACCGTAGGGTCCTGGATTGCGCGCAGCGCGGCAACACTGCGGCGGCCCTGCGAATGATTGCCGCCGCACGCGGTATCTCCGCCGCTTATGCCGCGCGGCTTCGCGCCGAAGTCGCCCAGCAACTGTTCATCCGCAACGACGACGCCGAGGCCCTGCGTGTCGCGCAAGCCGTCCTGCGCGACACAGGAGAGGCGGATCGGCCAAGCCTGGCATTCTACACCGGCGGCTTGGCCGCGTGGCGTCTGGATCGCATCACCCTGGCGCGCGATCTGTTCGAGGGCGGGGCAGCAGCGGCAAACGCCTCGGCCCGGCTGCATGCCGCGTCGGCATTCTGGGCGTCACGGGCCAACCGGGCGCTGCACGATGCGGTGGGCACGGTAAAATGGCTGCATGTGGCGGCGGATGAGCGGCTGACGCTGCACGGTCTTCTAGCGCGGCGGATTCTCCGCCTGGACACAGGGCTGTTTCCGGGCCGCGAACTGCTGAGTCAGGCGGATGTCGGTGCTGTCGCGGCTACCCCGCAAGGCCTGCGCGCCTTTGCCCTGATACAGGTCGGACAGGCCGATCGGGCCGAGGCGGAGTTGCAAGCCCTGTGGGTCGGCGCTGAACAGAATCCGGTCTTTGGACGGTCGGTGATGTTGGTCGCATCCGCCGCCGGATTTGCCGACAGCGCTGCCCAGATGGCGGCTCTGCTGCAATCGCACGATGGCCAGCAGCACAATGAACTGCGCTTCCCGATGCCTCGGCTGCATCCGGCCGGCGGTTTCACCGTCGATCCCACGCTGGTGTATGCACTGACCCGCATCGAATCCAACTTCAACACTGGCGCGGTATCGCCGGCTGGCGCGCGCGGTCTGATGCAAATCATGCCGGTTACCGCGCAATACATCACTGGCGACACATTGTTCGAGCCGGAGCGGCTGCACGAGCCGTCTGCCAATCTGGCGATCGGCCAGAGCTACCTGACTTACCTGTCCCGCCAGGACGGCATCGATCGCGACCTGCTTCGCATGCTCGCCAGCTACAATTCCGGTCCCGGAAACTACCTGCGCTGGGGTCCGGAAGTTCGCGACGGTGGCGACCCGCTGATGTTCCTGGAGGCGATACCGGTATCTGAAACCCGCGCCTTCGTCTCCCGGGTGCTGGTCTATACTTGGATTTATGCCGCGCGCATGCACTTGCCGGCCACCAGCCTTGACGATCTGTCGGCCGGCGAGTTCCCCCGCTTCACGCCACCGCCGCAAGAGCGCAGAATGGTCTCCGCCGCTGCCGGAATGCACTGACCCGGCGCGCGACGACCCGCCGGAGATACATGACATGGCCCGCCTGGACGAAACCCGCCCCTTCATTCCGGTTAACATCGCCGTACTCACGGTGTCGGATACGCGCACGCTGGATAACGACACCTCGGGCGCCACCCTGGCGGAACGTGCCGCCAAGGCCGGCCACCGCGTCGCGGTCAGGACGATCGAGAAAGACGATGCTGGCGCGATCGAGGTGCTGCTGCGCCGCTGGATCGCCGA
>JAKBCJ010000488.1 GCA_021807975.1 Pseudomonadota bacterium
CAAAATCACCCAGCAGCCGTTGCTGTCCGGAAGCCAGGTTGAACAGATAGACCCGCGGCCGGTTGTTCGCGTAGCTCATGAACGCGATTTCGTCCCGGGTCGGATGGAAACGCGGGGTCAGTACCAACCAGGACCCATCGGTCAGCAGCCGGTTGTTTTCACTGTCCTGATCCATGATCGCCAGCCGCTTGGTGCGGCGGTCCCGCGGGCCAGTCGCCGAAATGTAAACCACGCGGGTGTCGAAATAGCCCTTTTCGCCCAGCAGCCGCTCATAGATCACGTCGGCCATGATGTGGGCGATGCGGCGCCAGTTACCCCGGGTCGTGGTGTAGGCGGTACCCTGAATCTGGGTCTGCGGCAGGATATCCCACAGCCGGAATTCCACCCGCACCTGGCCGCCGCCCAGAATCTGGACGCTGCCGGTGACCAGCGCCTGCGCGCCGGTCGGCTTCCAGTTGGCGAAGTTCGGCACGCCGGATGTCACGGCACCCGCCTGGATGAACGCAGCCCGGTCGATCAGCCGGAACAGCCCGCTGCGCGCGAGGTCGGCGCCGATCACCCCGGCGATTTCCTGGCCAAGCTGCGCGGACGGGCCATCCGGGCCGCCAAGATCGGGCACCGCGATCGGAATCGGCTCGCTGCGGGCGCGATCGACATCGATCACGGCGGACTGGCCACCGCCGCCCGCCCCCGCCGGCGCGGCAGGTTCGGCAAACACGGGCACCGGCGCCGCGGCCAGCAATCCAGCCGCGCCAGCCATCAGCTTGCGGCGGCCGACAGAGGTATTCGGAATATAGATCATGACGTTGTCTTCCACCTGTTGCGGTTACCTTGCAACGCATTCGGTTGAGTCATCGCGGGAATGTGCCGATCGGCTGTCATCACGGCCGGAACCGGAAGGTCAGGACGTTGACTTTGCCAAGGACATTGTTGGGCAGCGGCAGATTGGCGCAACGCGGATCCATGATCGCACGCACCGCCCGCTCCGCGAACGCCCGGAACCGGGGATCGCCCATGCGTCCTGAATCACTGCCCGCCACCTCGACCCGCCGCGCAACGCCGGTTGCATCGGTGGTGACGGTCAACATGACGCTTTGCTTATCGATATCCAGCGCACCGGCATCCTTCGTCCAGCACTCCCGCACATGGTCGCCGATCGCGCCGCGCTGCTGGCCGGTCAGCGCGGCCGTATCGTTGCCAATCGGGTTGTCGCGCCCGCCAGCCGCCGGGTTCGCCCGGGCTTTCGGCGGCTTGGTCTGGGCCAGCTGCTGACGCAGCTTTTCCAGCGTGTTCTCCACCGACGTGCTGTCCGGCGCGGCATTCTTCGTGATGTTCGGCTGCGACGTCGTGCTGGGGGGCATCGGCGGCGGCGGAACCGGCGGGGGCGGCAGCGGCAGGGGCGGCTCGTTCTTCGGCGGAGTCGGGGTCGGCGGAGTCGGCGGCGCGGGCGGCGGCGGCACGACGTCGGGCGACGGCACGGGCTCCGGCGGCGGTGTCTGTTGCGGCGGCGTGGGCGACGGCGGCGCCGGCTCCACATGACTTTGCGGCGGCGGAGGCGGGGGTGGCGGCGGAGGCGGCGGCGCCTCGATCGGCTGCGGCTTCGGCGGCTGGTTCACCGGCGGCGCGGGTGTCGCATCGGCCTTCGACTGGGCCTGCGACGCCGACTTCACATCGCCGAACACCATCGCAACTTCGGTTTCCGGCGGCGTTTCGTCCTTTGGCGTGAACGACGGCAGGCCGATCAACAGGAACAGCAGCACCGCCAGATGCAGCAGGCAAGACGCAATCAGGCCGCGGCGCAGAACAGGCGTCATGCCCGGTCCCCCGAATCGAATCCTCCCCTCCTCATCGATACGTTGCTGCAGCACCGATCTGTCACCCGGCTAAGGTCGAGATGCGATCAAACGGCGATGCACCCCGGGAACATACGGGGCCGGCGCCGCGACCGCCGGAAACAATGCCAATAGTCATGCGTCGCACGGGGCTACTTGCGCGGCCCGGAAGCGGGCTTAGCGGCGGACGCGGCCGGTGGTGCCGGGCCTCCGGTCTGTTCAGCCAGCAACGCGACCTTGGTGAATCCGCCCTGAGTAATAGTACCCATTACCTCCATAATTCGCCCATAGGCCAAGTCCTTGTCGCCCCGTACGAAAATCCGCCGGTCGGGATTGTTCTTGGAGATCGCCTGCAGCTTGGTCACCAGATCGCCGATCTCCACCGCGTCGTCCTGCAGGAAAATCGACCCGTCGGCCTTGATGGACACGGTCAGCGGTTCGCTGTCGCTGTTCAGTTGCTGCGCGCTGGTCTTCGGCAGATCGACAGACACGCCCGACGTCATCAGCGGCGCCGTGACCATGAAGATAATCAGCAGAACCAGCATCACATCGACCAGTGGCGTGACGTTGATTTCGGCCAGCGGCCGGTAACGCCCGCGACGCCCGCCGCGTCCGGAGTTCATGGACATTGCCATGGCTCAGGCCCGCTCTTCGCTTTGACGCGACAGGATGGCGCTGAACTCGCTGCCGAAATTGTCCAGGCGACCGGCGAAGCGCGACAGGCTGTTGCTGATCTGGTTATACGCCAGCACCGCCGGGATCGCCGCGACCAGACCAATCGCGGTAGCGAACAGCGCCTCCGCGATACCGGGGGCCACGACCGCCAGATTGGTGTTGTGCATCGCCGCGATGGCTGAGAACGAATGCATGATACCCCAAACCGTGCCGAACAGGCCGATGAACGGGGCAGTTGCGCCGACGCTGGCCAGGAAGATCATCCACCGCTCGATCCGGTCCATCTCCCGCTGTACCGTCACCGTGATCGCTCGGTCGATCCGCTCCCGCACGCTGGTGTGGGCGATATCGGCGCCAGCAACCCTTACCGAACGCCGCCATTCGCCCATCGCGGCCGCGAACACGGCAGCCATCGGGTGATTTGGGTTGGAGCCCTCGCGGTCGAACAGCTCATCCAGGCTGCCGCCGGACCAGAACCGGTCCTCGAACGCATCGGCTTCCTTGTTCACCTTGCGCAGCGTGGTCCATTTCTCGAACACCACCGCCCAAACCCAGATACTGGCACTCAACAGGCCAAGCATCACCAGTTTCACCACGATGTCGGCTTGCATGAACAAGCCCCACAGCGACAAATCGCCGCCAGCCGCCCCCAGGTTTACCGCGTCCACTGCCCGATCCACTGCCTAATCCCCTTCTTTGGTCGCCGTTCCGGCGTCATCGCGCATGCTGGCCATCACCTGCCGCCATTGGGGCGGGATGCGGGCCGGCTTGTTCCCTCCGATTCGGACGCAGGCGAGTTTTATGCGCAACGCCGCGCAGACCCCGTTCGGGCCGCGCACCGTCTGGCGCAATAGGACGGTTGCCCCGCCCACGTCCATGATTTCCGTCTCGACCACCAAAAGATCGTCGAGCATCGCGGGGCGCTGATAATCTATTTCGACGCGATGCACCATGAACATCAGACCAAATCGTTCCACCATCCCGGCATGCGGGATTCCCGCGTCGCGCAGGGCTTCGGTTCGGCCGCGTTCGGCGTAACCCAGGTAGTTCGCGTGATACACCACCCCGCCGGCATCGGTGTCTTCATAATAGACACGCAAGGAA
>JAKBCJ010000489.1 GCA_021807975.1 Pseudomonadota bacterium
GGCCGCGGAACTGGTGAAGGATGGCGTTCCCAAGAGCGCGATCGCCATCGAAGGCTTCGGCGAAACCCACCCGCTGGTGCCGACCGGCGCTGGCGTGCGGGAACCGCAGAACCGTCGCGTCGAAATCATCATCAAGTAGCATTCGGCTAACGTCTGCCAGGATCGGGGCGCCTTCGGGCGCCCCTTTTCGTTTGTGGGCCGGCTGTCCGGTCAGACGCTTCCACAGGCCCGGATTACCGTCATGCCGACGGCCTGCTGCCGGAACCGCCGACGATAGGCGGATCGGATGCGTTGGATCGCGGCCAGACTGCCGGGCGATTCAGGCAGCGCCGCTACCAGGACCTTGCTCGCTTCATCGATGGTTGTGTGCGTGATCGGGTTCATCCACCCGCTCTGGCGGCCAGAACGGATGGGAACAGCATACTGGGGCGGCACAGAAACCGAACCACGCAAGGCTTTGCTAGCGGCGTTGGCGACGGGCTAACCGAACACCCGCTTACCGCGCTTCCACGTTCCCAGCACCACGCCTTCAAGCGCTCGGCCGTCGAACGGCGTGTTCTGCGCCTTGCCGGGCAGTGCCCCAGCCTCGACCTTCCAAATCCGGTCCGGGTCGAACAAGCACAGATCGGCCGCCGAACCCTTGGCCAGGCGTCCCGCGTCGCTGCCCAGCAGGGCGGCGGGACGGGCGGTCAGCATCTCGATCGCGGCCTGCATCGGCAGCGACCCGTTGTGGACATACGCCAGCGTGACTCCCAGCAAAGTCGCCAGTCCTGATCCGCCGGCCGAGGCCAACGCGAACGGCAGCCGCTTGTCGTCGGCATCGCGCGGCTGGTGGTCGGAGGCGATTGCGTCGATCGTGCCGTCCGCCAGGGCGGCGATAACGGCCTTTCGGTCGTGTTCCTTACGCAGCGGCGGCGACAGCTTGGCATAAGTGCGGAAGTCGCCGATCGAGGTTTCGTTCAGGTCGAAATAGGGCGGGGCCGTGTCGCAGGTGACAGCAATGCCCCGGGCCTTGGCCTGACGGATCAGGTCCAGCGCCTCCCCGGTGGAGACATGGGCGAAGTGAACCGCCCCGCCGGTCAATTCGGCCAGCCGGATATCGCGCGCGACCATGATGGCCTCGGCGGCGGCGGGGATGCCGGGCAAACCCAACCGGGTGGATTGTTCGGATTCGGTGGCGCAACCGGATCCGGCCAAGGATGGATCTTCAGGATGCTGGACGATGCGGGCGCCAAAGCCGCGCGCATAGGACAGGGCCAGCCGCATCATCCTGGATGACCCGATCGCCTTCGATCCATCGGTGAACGCCACCGCGCCAGCTTCCCGCAGCAGCCCGAGTTCCGCCAGTTCCTCGCCGCGGCAGCCGCGGGTCAGGGCGCCGTAGGGCAGGATGGTCAGGCTGCCGGTGTCCTCGCCGCGGGTGCGCAGCAACTGCACCAGCGCCGGATCGTCGATCGCCGGGCTGGTATCGGGCAGGGCGGCCAGGGTGGTGATGCCGCCGGCAGCGGCGGCCTCGGCGGCGGAAGCGATGGTTTCGCGGTATTCGAACCCCGGTTCACCGAGGGCAGCGCGCATATCGACTAGGCCGGGGCACAGGATCGCGCCGTCCGCCTCGATGACTGTCGCACCTTCGGGGTGGCCGAACGAGGGGCCGAAGTCGGCGATCAGGCCGTCGCGGACCAGCAGGTCACCCTGGATGTCGATGCCGGCCCCGACGATGCGGACGCCCTGGAAGAAGGTATCAGCGCTCATTGCGGCGATGGCCCCGCGACAGCATGTCCAGCACACCCATGCGGACGGCGACGCCCATTTCCACTTGTTCCTTGATCACGCTGCGCACCGGATCGTCGGCGATGGCGCTGTCGATTTCCACGCCGCGATTCATCGGGCCGGGGTGCATGACGATGGCGTCCGGCTTGGCGAAGGCCAGCTTGGCGGCGTCCAGGCCGTAGAAGCGGAAATACTCGCGCGCGCTGGGAACCTGGCCTTTCGACATCCGCTCGCGTTGCAGACGCAGCATCATCACCACGTCGGCGTCCCGCAGCCCGGCTTGCATGTCGTGGAACACGGTGACGCCCAGATCGGCGACGTCGGCCGGGATCAGCGTCGGCGGCCCCACCACGCGAACCTGGCAGCCCATGGTGGTCAGCAGGTGGATGTTCGATCGGGCGACGCGGGAGTGGGCGATGTCACCGCAGATCGCCACGATCAGGCCGGCGATCCGGCCCTTGCGGCGCTTGATTGTCAGTGCATCCAGCAGCGCCTGAGTCGGATGCTCATGCGTGCCGTCGCCGGCGTTGATCACGGCCGCATCGACGATCTGTGCCAGCAGGTTAGGGGCGCCGGATTGGTCGTGGCGGACCACCAGCAGGTCGCAATGCATGGCGTTCAGCGTGGCCGCCGTGTCGATCAGTGTTTCGCCCTTGTTCACCGAGGAGGTGGAGACGCCCATATTGATGACGTCCGCGCCCAGTCGCTTGCCGGCCAGTTCAAAGCTGGTGCGGGTGCGGGTGCTGTCCTCGAAGAACAGGTTGATCAAGGTGCGCCCGCGCAGCAGGTCGCGCTGGGTTTTGCCGGACCGGTTGAGCAGCACGTAGCTCTCTGCCAAGTCGAGCAGTTGGCCGATTTCGGGCGGTTGCAGCCCTTCAATCGCCAGGAGATGTTTCTGCCGGTAGAACACGGCGCTTCGTTGCCGCAACATGGGCGGGGCGTCAACAGGGGGATGGCGGTGACGTTGGCCGATCGGTACATGGGCCGGCTGAAAGCGGCCGAAAGCCTGGTTAACCGGGGAAAGGCGGCGGAGGCGGAAGCGGCCTGCCGAGCGGTGCTGGACGAAGCGCCGGGGCTTGCGGAAGCCATCGCGCTGCTTGGGTTCATCGTCGCCCGGCGCAACCGCCGCGATGAAGCCGAGTCGCTGCTGCGTGCCGCGATCGCCCAGCGGCCGGAGGTGCCGCACTGGCATGGCGAACTGCGTAATATCCTGCGCTATTCCTACCGCCTGGACGAAGCCTTGGCCGAGGCGCGCGAGGCCGTGCGGCTGGATCCTGCCAGCGCCCCGTTCTGGAACGGGCTGTCGCAGGTGCATTTCGACCGCGGCGAATACGATATGGGCTACGACGCGATCCTGGCGGCGCTGGCCTGCGATCCGGACCATCCGGAGTCGCACCTGTCTCTGGCGCATGCACTGCTGGCCTCGGGCAATCTGCGCGCCGGGTGGATCGAGTACGAGTGGCGGTTCCGGTCGAAGCTGTTCACCGACGCGTTGCCCAAGCCGTTGCGCCCGTACTGGAACGGGATGCCGTTGCCGAAGCGGCGGCTGGTCATTTCCGCCGACCAGGGCTACGGCGACTCGTTCCAGTTCGCCCGCTTCATCCCGATGGCCGCCGCCCGGGTGGGCGAGGTGACGGTGATCTGCCGAACGCCGCAGATGCCGGTGTTCTCGCGGATTCCGGGGGTGGCGCGCTGCGTGCCGGACCTGCGCGGGGCGGGGGATCACGCGGCGTTCGTCTGGCTGGCGAGCCTGCCGTATGTGTTCGGCACCGAACTGGCAGCGATTCCGGCTGCTGTCCCGTATCTGACGGCGGACCCGGTTCGGCAAGCGCATGCCGT
>JAKBCJ010000490.1 GCA_021807975.1 Pseudomonadota bacterium
CGAGCGAACTGGTTTGACGATGTGCTGACCATGCACCGAAGGCGCCGCAAACAGATTGACGCCATATCTGTTTCATAGAAGGCTAGTGTAGAAACAGATATGCAATCCCTATCTAAACGGGCATCATAACCGCCGCAATGATCGAGAGGATAGGCGATGGCCACGCAACTCGCGGCAGTCCCCAGATTTATCGACGAATTGAACAGTGAGGGCGGCCTTACCGGCACCGACCTCGCCAATATCGCGGACGTCTCGAAAGCAACCGTGTCCCGCTGGAAATCGGGCACGGTTAAGCCGCAGCCCAGCACGCAACTGGTCTTGTCGGACCTTCACTACGTCGTCGGCCGGCTGCGGGAGTACTACACAGCCGACGAAATCCGGACCTGGCTTTATGCGCGTCACCCGCAGCTCGCTGGCGCGCGCGCCATCGATCTGATCAACCAGAACCGATCGGAAGACGTTTTGCGTGTTCTCGATCGGCTGGACGCGGACGTTTATCTCTAATCCATGGCCGCGATCCGATCTGCCCGGGACAACCAGCTGCTGGATGCGCTGGAGGCCATCACACCGGCCCCACTAGACCGCAAGGTATGGCGGATCGTTCGCGACGGCCGCGACCCCCGTCAGTGCAGCGCGGTGGGGGGCCGTTGGGACGACCGTACTTTCGACGTGCTTTATACGTCGTCACGGGCGGATGGGGCCATCGCCGAGATGTCCTTCCACCTGAGGCGCGGCCAACCCGTGATGCCCTCCCGGGTGCGGTACCGACTGTTCGAACTGAACGTCAGGCTCTCATCCTGCCTTCACGTCGAGGTCTTGGCCGATCTGGCGGCGATTGGCATGCAGACGGGAAATTTCGGCCAGTTGTCCTATGCCGAACGCGAACAGGAATATCCTCGCAGCCAAGAGATCGCCGAGGCGGCCCACTTTATCGGACGCGACGGCATCGTCGTCCCCAGCGCGCGGAGCGACTGGCCAAATATCGTGGTATTTTGCGAGCCCGCGGGTCCAGCAGCCGTTGAAATCGTTGAGGATCACGGGCTCATCGATTGGACCGCGCCGCCGGTCGGATTTTAGCCCCTACGATCCGGCGAACTTCGCCAACAGGCGGGCATGCGACCGGATACCGTGGTGGAAGCACACTTCCTCAAACTTCTCGTTTGGGCTGTGGACCTGATCGTCGTCCAGCCCGAAGCCCATCAGGATCGAATCCAGCCCAAGGATCGAGCGGAGCGAGGTCACCACCGGGATCGACCCGCCGCAGCCCATCAGCAGCGCCGGTTTACCATACTCCTCCGCCAGCGCGTCCAAGGCCGCGCGGACATGGGCGCTATCGACGTTCACCTCCAGCCCCGGCGCGCGGGCGAAATCGGCGAAGGTCGCCGTGGCGCCGGGGGGCAGCCGGTCAGTCACGAACTGCTTGAACTGCTCCATCACCACGCCCGGGTCCTGACCCGGCACCAACCGGAACGACACCTTGGCCGAAGCCTCCGACGCGATCACCGTCTTGCTGCCCGCGCCGGTGTAGCCGCCCCAGATGCCGTTGATATCGGCGGTCGGGCGCGCCCAAAGACGCTCCAGCCCGGAATAGCCGCGCTCGCCAACCGGGGTGGTCAGGCCGATGCCGGCCAGGAACGCCGCTTCGTCGAACCCCAGAGCATCCCACTGCGCCCGCTGCGAGTTGGAGATCGGGGTCACGGAGTCGTAGAAACCCGGCAACTGAATGCGGCCGTTCTCATCATGCAGGTCGCCCAGGATTTTCGTCAGGGCGTTGATCGGGTTTAGCGCCGACCCGCCGTACAGACCTGAATGCAGATCGCGGTTCGCTGCCTTCAATGTCACCTCGGCATAGGTCATGCCGCGCAGGCGGGTGGTGATCGCCGGGGTTTCGGCGTCCCACATGCCGGTATCGCTGATCAGCGCCACATCCGCGCTAAGTTCCGCCTTGTTGGCGCGCAGGAACGGATCCAGGCTGACCGACCCGACCTCCTCCTCGCCTTCGATCAGCACGGTCAGGCGGGCGGGAATACCGCCGCCGGCGGTGTGCCAGGCCCGCATCGCCTCCAGGAACATCAGCGTCTGGCCTTTGTCGTCCACCGCGCCGCGGGCGACGTAGCGCTTACCGCGCGGACCATCGACAAGTTGCGGGTCGAACGGATCGCTGTTCCACAGCGACAGCGGATCGACCGGCTGCACGTCATAGTGCCCGTAAAACAGGACGTGCGGCCCCTTGTAGTCCGCCGGCCCGGCCAGATGCCCCACCACTACCGGATGGCCAGCCGTCGGCCGCACCGCCGCTTCGAATCCCAGTCCGGTCAACTGGTCGCGCCACCACTCCGCCGCCTTCACGCAGTCCGCCGCATGTGCCGGCTGTGCGCTGACCGATTTGATCCGCAGCAGATCGAACAGGTTCGCCCGCGACGCCGCCAGATGGGCGTCCACATGGTCCAGAACAGAGGCAAGATCAAAGGGCATGGAATGCTTTCTGGCTAAGGACAAATGACGCGGAAGTATATCCGATCGGCCGTCACCCGTCATCCACCGGGATGACGGCGCCCCGGAACCTGCTAAGACTGCGTCATGCACGTTTGTCTGATCGTTCCCGGCCCACTCGCGACTGTCACCGGGGGCCACACCTATGACCGCCGCATGGCCGGCGGCCTGCGCGCGCTGGGCCACACCGTTCAGGCCGTTGAAATCGGCGGCCGTCTGCCGGACCCCGATCAGGCGGCGATCTATGCCGCCCGCACCGCATGGTCCGCCTTGCCGCCAGACTGCATAAGACTGATCGACGGATTGGCGCTACCCGCGTTCGACGGGCTGCCGCTGCATCAGGTCACGGCGCTGATCCACCATCCGGCGTCGATGGAAACCGGCGTGCCGGATGACGTCGCCCACCGCTTGCGAACCTCCGAGACGGCGATGTATCGCGACATGCCGCGGCTGGTAACCACCAGCGAGCAGACGGCCGAAATGCTGGCGAAGGAATTCGGGGCGCCCCCCGACCGCATCGAGGTTATTATCCCGGGCATCGACGTGCTGCCGGAAAGCCCTGGATCGGCCGGTCCCGGATGCCACATCCTGTCCGTCGGCGCGCTGATCCCGCGCAAGGGGCACGATATACTGATGCGCGCGCTCAGCCGGCTGTTCGATCTGGACTGGCGCCTGACGATCGCCGGCGCATCGGATCGCGACCCCGTGCATGCCGCGCAATTGCGGGCGTTAGCGGATGAACTCGACATTGCCCAACGGGTCCGCTTTACCGAAGCGGCGACCGAGGCCCTCTGGGCTGAAACCGATCTGTTCGCGCTGACCTCCTACTTCGAGGGATACGGCGTTGCCATTGCCGAGGCGATGCGACGCGGGATCGCCGTCGCAGTCACCAATGTCGGCGCTGTGCCGACTCTGGTCGGACCGGAGGCCGGGATCGTCTGTGCGCCCGGCGATCTGGAGCAATATTCCAAGGCGCTGCGCCGGTTGATTTTTGACCGCGAACTGCGGCGCGCCATGTCCAATATCGCCCGGGAAGCCGGGCAGACGCTGCCATCGTGGAACGCGCAGGCGGAACGCCTCGCCGGCGTGCTGGCAGTATAGCAACAGGAGTTCCA